>JAKSBG010000192.1 GCA_022361255.1 Verrucomicrobiales bacterium | reverse complement strand
GATGACCATAGGTGCGATGGCCGTCACCCGGGAGTCAGTCGCTGCCGTCAACCAGGTCGTCCAGCCCCGCTTCGAGGCCCCCGCGACCACGAATTCCTCAACCGGTTCATCCCACTCTTTCCTCGAAAATTCCTCAATCGCATCCATTGCCCGGACAAGGCTTTTCACCATGGGAAAAAGAAGCGGCCAGGACTCGTCACCGCCCTCGATGTATCGCACGAAAGTCTCCGCAATCAGATCGTCCTCGCGGAGACCGTCAAAGAGAGGTTGATTCGGAATCCCCAGCAGCACCGCAACCGGCGCCCCGATACGTTGCGCGATCGACGCCCCGATCGCCAGTTTGCCCGGGTTTTTCAGGTCAAATTTTCCTCCGGCATTGATAAGAACCAGCTTCTTCGTCGAGCTGGCCTTTCCGGGAAGAAAAATCACCAGGTCGTGTTTCCAGGGAATCCCCTGCCAGGTCTGGGACTGCATTTTCACCAGAGTTACTTTCGAAATCCCGAGCGGAAGTTCACGGACGACTTCCCATTCGAAGGTATTGTCGGGAGCCTTCACATACGTGTCCAGCGGTGTCGGGTCATTCCCCATTGCAGTCGTCGCAGGAGCCATGGTCAAAAAAGCAAGCAGGGAACAGGAAAGGATCGAAAGGGTTTTCATCGGAGCGAGACGGCATCAAAACGAAACGGGTACATCGTGTCCAGTTCAATCGCGAGGTTCTGCAGGCAATACCTGCTTCACCGTCAAAAAACTTGGGCGGCAGACGCGATTCCGCACCTGACAACATCTCCGGAAAATCCTTACATGCTCACATGAATTTGATCCGACTGACCACTTTGACAGCCATACTGATCTCGTGCTTCCACTCACCGGTTCAGGCGGATGACAGCAGCTCCGCCGGCCTCAAGGACCTCAACGGATTTTTCCCTTTCCATGTTCCTGACTCCCTCGAGCAGTGGGAAACCCGCGCCGACCTGCTTCGACGCCGGGTCCTTGTTGCCAACGGAATGTTCCCTCTTCCGGAAAAAACACCGCTCAATGCCGTCGTTCACGGGAAAGTGCAGCGCGACGGGTTTACTATCGAGAAAGTCTATTTTGAAAGTGTCCCCGGCTTTCACGTCACGGGGCTGCTGTTCCGCCCTTCCGGTGAAGCAGCCAAAGCAGGAAAAACGTATCCTGCGGTTCTTTCCCCTCACGGTCACGGGGGACGGATTTATGATCTCGGCGACAAGAAGATCAAGGAAGCTCTCGAAAACGGCGGGGAGAAGTTCGCGGAATCCGGTCGCAATCCGAAGATCGCCCGCTGCGTTACCCTCGCGCGTCTTGGTTGCGTGACGTTCATCTACGACATGATCGACTATGCCGACAACCGGCAGCTCCCCAAGGGACTCGGCCATGCTTTTCGCGAGCAACGTCCGGATTTTGAAGGCAAAGAGAGTTGGGGAATCTACAGCACTCAGGCCGAGCTGCGGCTCCAGTCCATCTTTGGACTCCAGACGTGGAACTCCATTCGCGCCCTCGATTTTCTCGAGAGCCTTCCCGACGTCGACCCCGGGCGCATCGGAGTCACCGGCGGCAGCGGAGGCGGCACACAGACCATCATGGTTTGCGCGATCGATGACCGTCCGGTCGTGGGCTTTCCGAATGGAATGGTTTCCAGCTCAATGCAGGGCGGCTGCCCGTGTGAGAACGCGAGCCTGCTGCGCATCGGAACCGGTAACGTCGAACTGGCCGCCCTCTTTGCACCGAAACCGCAGGGCATGACCGCTGCCAATGACTGGACCAAAGAAATGCTCGTGGATGGAAAGGGGTTCCCGGAACTGAAGCAGCTCTACACGATGTACGGAAAACCCGGCAATGTGATCTGCGGTGACATGCTGCGCTTTCCCCACAACTACAACTATCCCACCCGCAGGATGATGTATGAGTGGTTCAACAAGCATCTCGGACTCGGCCATGATACTCCCATCGTTGAAGCAGACTTCCTCCCGCTCACCGCCGAAGACCATGCCGTCTACAATGAAAACCATCCCCGTCCCGAAGGCGGCGAAGCATTTGAACGAAAACTGACCCGCTGGCTCGCCGATCAGTCGGACGCATCCCTCGCCGCGCTCCCGAAAATGGAACGCGCCGAACTGGTCGCGCAGGCCTGGCAAATCCTCGTCGGCATTGATGATCCCGTCACTGTCGATGAAAATGCCACCTGGATTTCCTCCCGTCGCGAAAGCGACCGCACCATCCTGTCGATCTCCGCGCCACCGGAGATCACGGAAACGCCCGTCGTGGAGAACAAGCGCGAGTATGCGGGATACACCCACGGCTACAATCACAGTGTGTTTGCCCGGCGCGCGCGACAAGTCCTCTCCCGCATCACGTCCACACAGCGCTCCGGGAATAAAATCACGATCGAAGCAGCCCCGGGTACGGAGGCTTTCGCACTTGCCGCCACAGCAGCAGCAGAACCGGAATCGGTCGGGCAACTTACCCTCGACGACGACAGCTTTCGCTTCGCCGATTTGACCAGCTACCGCGATCCCGACTTCATCCCCGGTGCGGTAAAATACGGTGACCTGCCCGGCCTCGTGGAAGCAGTGAAAGAACGCGGCACGAAAGTGTCGATACGCTGAAAGGCGGGTTAAACCACCCCTTTCGGGGTAATCCTGCCCTACTTCATCGGCGGCTCCGAAACGAGCATGGTCAGAGCCTCGCGAACGCGGGCGGTCTGAATCGTATCCATGAGCAGGTAGCGATCCCGCCCGGTATGTTCCTCGACTGGTTTCCGCCGGGGGTCAGGCCGAAAAAATGTCATGCCGTCCTCGTGCATGTTTACCGTTCCCTTCGGGGAAAGATCGAAATAACCGCGTTCCGGATAGACCGCCTGGAGAACTGCGGTGAGATCCCAGGTGGGCCGGTCATGCGGAATTTCCGGAGCATAGGCGATGTAGGATTCCTTCAGAATATGCCGGTCAAACGACTCAAAGTCTTCATCGATGCTCTGCCAGGGATACGTCGCCGCAAATCCGATTTCAAAACCGCTCCAGAAAACCGGAGTCGGCCAGTTTTCGGTAAGTCGTTTCGCCGGCTCGAGATGCTTGATAACATTGTATTCGCGATAGCGGTTGTTGCTGTGCACCGTCTGAAATGCCCCCGCCATCAGGTAGAGAGCCTTCACCTTTTTCTCTACCAGTTCTTTTCCGGTGAGGGGAGAAATATCATCCGGCTCCGTCTCGATCAGTCGGGCAAAATTGGTAAAGAACCCCACCTGGATGAGAGTGACAGACTGGTCCGGTTGGTCGACAAGAAGCTTTCTCAGAAAGGGCATGGCCCGCTCCGCATCCTGACCGCTCTTGAGGTCGTGCGGGTATTCGGCAGCGAACTTGAGAAAATCTTTCATTTCCGGATTCACCCCGTTTCGCACGGTGCCGATGGGAATGTCAGGGCGACCGTAGAAGGTATTGAACGCATCGAGATAAGCGGCGGACCGCGGGTCGTCTTTTGTCGAAGTGATTCCTAACAAACTCACCAAGCCTCGACTCTGGAGAGAATGGAGCATCGCGAGAGCCATTGCGTCGTCCGTGTCATTCCCCATATCGGTATCAAAGATCACGTTGATTGCCCGATCCATCTTCGCCTTCACGTGTCGGGGCGGCTGGACAACGAGATGAACGAGTGCCTCCTGAACCCGCGCAGCCTGCTCCTCATTCAGACGAAGATACCGGTCGCGCTTTTGCGATTCGGGACGGTCGCTTTTCTTGGCATTTCCCCACGGAGTGCCCGGCCTGGGGACAAAACGGGTGTGGCCGTCATCTTCCACCGAAACGCGGCCCGGAGGAGAGAAATCGAAGTAGCCTCGATCCGGAAACACCGAATAAAGAACGCTGGTGAGATCCCAGGTGGGGCGGTCATGATTCGGCCCGCTGTGAAGAAGGTAGGCTTCTTTCACGATGTGATGATCGACATAGTCAAAATCTTTGGCAATCGACTCGCGCGGATAGGGAACACTGATGCCGATTTTGAATCCGCTCCAAATCGCGGGAACCGAATCGGGCCACTGGTCCGCCAGCGTCTGCATCGATGGGATGTGATTTCGAGCGTTCGCTTCGAGGTGGCGGTTATTCCCGTTGATTGTCTCAAAGGCCCCGGCCATGACCGCGAGATGG
>JAKSBG010000477.1 GCA_022361255.1 Verrucomicrobiales bacterium | reverse complement strand
CGGAAGCATAATTCGCCAGCGATTCAGAAGGCTGGCCCAACTCAGACAGGGAGATCACAACGCGAAAGACATCCGGTCAAACCCCGTTGAGTGCAAGACTTAATAGGGTTTGACCTTGATTCCGCGTCAATCGACCACCGCGTTGCAGCGGCGGCTACTTTTCTAAACTTCCCGCGCCTCAGTATAGCCTCGTTCGCAAGACCTTGCCCCCCGGCCGCGGCCACAAAAAAACCGGACGCCCCTCTCGGAACGCCCGGCCCTTTGAAAAACTTCTCTGCACGGCTGACAAAAATATCGGCCCTGCAGGAGTCGTGGGAATGAATCTTACATCATTCCACCCATGCCGTGGTCGTGGCCGTGGGCCTCGGCAGGTGCTTCCGGCTCCGGAATGTCGCTGATGAGACACTCTGTCGTCAGAAGAAGTCCGGAGATCGATGCGGCGTTCTGAAGAGCGCTGCGAGTCACCTTAGTCGGGTCAACAACACCACCGGCTACGAGGTCTTCGTAGGTGTCGGTAGCAACGTTGTAACCAACGTTTCCGGACTCGTTCTTCACGTGCTCAACGATGAGAGCGCCTTCGCGTCCTGCGTTCGCAGCAAGCTGGCGAAGCGGAGCTTCGATGGCGCGCTTAACGATGTCAGCACCGGTTGCTTCGTCACCTTCGAGACCGAGGTCCCCGACGTTGACCTGTGCACGGATGAGAGCAGTTCCACCACCGGGAACGATGCCTTCTTCCACAGCAGCGCGAGTTGCGTGAAGGGCGTCTTCGACGCGAGCCTTTTTCTCTTTCATCTCCGTCTCGGTAGCAGCACCGACGTTGATGACAGCAACACCACCGGCGAGCTTGGCAAGACGCTCCTGGAGCTTCTCGCGATCGTAATCGGAGGTGGTCTCTTCGATCTGACGGCGAATCTGAGAAACGCGTCCGCTGATTGCGTCGCTGGTTCCTTCACCTTCGATGATCGTTGTTTCTTCCTTCGTGATCTTCACGCTCTTGGCAGAACCGAGGTCATCGACAGAAACGTTCTCAAGCTTGATGCCGAGATCTTCCGTGATAACGCGTCCACCGGTGAGGATCGCGATGTCTTCGAGCATGGCCTTACGGCGGTCGCCGAAGCCAGGTGCTTTCACAGCAGCCACATTCAGGGTGCCGCGGATCTTGTTCACCACGAGAGTCGCGAGAGCTTCGCCTTCGACGTCCTCAGCGATGATGAGGAACGGCTTGCCGCTCTGAGCCACTTTCTCGAGAAGAGGAAGCATGTCCTTGAGGTTGGAGATCTTCTTCTCGTGGATAAGGATAAGACAGTCGTCGAGGTCAGCGACCATGGACTCGGTGTCAGTCACCATGTAGGGAGAAAGGTATCCCTTGTCGAACTGCATACCCTCAACAACGTCGAGAGTGGTTTCGATTCCCTTGGCTTCCTCAACGGTGATGGTTCCGTCTTTGCCAACTTTGTCCATTGCGTCAGCAATGATGTTACCAATCTCGGTGTCCCAGTTAGCAGACACAGTCGCAACCTGAGCGATCTCTTTTGTGTCAGTTACCTCTGTGGAGATCTCGGCAAGCTGGCCAACGAGAGCGTCAGCAGCTTTGAGGATTCCACGCTGGAGACTGGTGGGGTTTGCACCGGCAGTCACGTTGCGGAGACCTTCGGTGTAGATGGCCTCGGCGAGAACCGTAGCCGTCGTCGTTCCGTCACCTGCGATGTCGGAAGTCTTGGAGGAAACCTCTTTGATGAGCTGTGCGCCCATGTTCTCGTAAGCATCGTTAAGCTCGATCTCCTTGGCGACGGTGACACCGTCTTTGGTGATCGTGGGGCTTCCGAACTTCTTGTCGAGGATAACGTTGCGGCCTGCAGGCCCGAGTGTTGCCTTGACGGCCTTTGCCAGCTTCTGTGCGCCGGCGAGAAGAGCATGACGTGCTTCTTCGTCGAATGACAATTGTTTAGCCATAGTGTTTTTAGTATTTTGTTAGATTAAAGATTTAGTTGTCTAACCCTTCTTCGCGTGAAGCTTCGAAGGGTTGGGCATAGAGCCCAACAGGGTTTGGTCTGTGACTCAATAGGGTCAGGTCTTTGGGTATACCCTGTCAGGTGTGCCGGTTAGGAAAGGATTCCGAGGATGTCGCTTTCGTTAACGAGAACGCACTCGTCTCCGCCGATTTTGACTTCGGTTCCTCCGTACTTGGAGATAAGAACCTTGTCGCCGACGCTTACGGAAAACTCGACAACTTCACCGTCGTCGTTCTTTCCGTTTCCAAGTGCGACCACTTCGGCCTCCTGAGGTTTTTCTTTTGCTGTATCAGGAAGGAAGATGCCGCCATCGGACTTCTGCTCTTCTTCTTCGATACGCTTCACCAGGACACGAGTTCCGAGAGGTGTGATGTTCGTTGCCATATATAGTTAGGTTGGTTTTCTTTTGGGTTTGGTTTGAAATTCCGCAATTCGCTGGGCACGCCGCTGGCAGAGTAATTAGATTTTGCTCAGGAGCGGGCCGACGAATCGCGGAGTTCAGAACCCCCGGGCGAACGTAGCATGCGCCACGTCCGCGTCGGGGAAATTGGTTTGATTAAGCTTTTTCTTCTCCGACTTCTTCGAATTCGGCATCAACGACTTCGCCTTCGGCCTCTTTTGGCTCGTCAGCATCATCGCCTCCTGCGGCCCCTGCTCCGGCAGCTGCCGCTGCTGCGGCGGCCATAGGATCGGCACCGGCTGCGCCCTGAGCGGATGCGGCCAGTTCGGCAAACTTCGACTGAAGGGCGTCAGTGGCTTCCTTGATCTTTTCCGTGTCGTCGGTCTTGAGTGCCTCTTCGACTTCAGCGACGCTGGCTTCGATGCCGGACTTGGCGTCCTCCGGGAGCTGGTCCCCGAGTTCTTCGAGCTGCTTCTTCACCGTGTAAACGGCGTTGTCAGCAACATTCCGGACTTCGATGCCCTCCATGCGGGCTTTGTCTTCGTCGGCGAATTTCTCGGCTTCCTGCTTGGCCTTCTCGATTTCGTCATCGCTGAGACCGCTGGAGCCTTCGATGGAGATGTTCTGTTCCTTGCCGGTTTCTTTGTCCTTCGCGGACACTTTGAGAATACCGTTCCGGTCGATGTCGAAGGTCACTTCGATCTGGGGCACGCCGCGGGGAGCCGCGTTGATGCCGTCGAGCCGGAAATTGCCGAGCATCTTGTTGTCGGTGACAAGCTTGCGCTCGCCCTGACAGACCACGATGTCAACGGAGGGCTGATTGTCAGCTGCGGTTGAGAACACCTGAGACTTTTTCGCCGGGATGGTCGTGTTGCGCTCGATCATGGGAGTGGCGACTCCGCCCATCGTTTCGATGGAAAGGGTCAGCGGGGTCACGTCGAGGAGAACGACGTCTCCCAGGGTCGGGTCCTTGGCGAGAACGCCCCCCTGAATCGCAGCACCAACAGCAACTACTTCATCCGGGTTCACGCCCTGGTGGGGGTCTTTTCCGGCGAGAGTTTTTGCGGTCTCCACCACTTTTGGCATACGGGTCATCCCGCCGACGAGCACGAGCTCGTCGATATCCCCGGCAGAGACTCCGGCTTCTTTGAGACAGGCGTTAACGGGCCCCTTGGTGCGTTCGAAGAGATGGTCGGTCATCTGCTCCAGCTGGGACCGGCTCAGGGTCATCTGGATGTGCTTGGGGCCGCTCTGGTCTGCAGTGATGAACGGCAGATTGAGCTCGTAGGACTGGCTGGATGAGAGAGCAATCTTTGCTTTTTCCGCTTCCTCCTTGATCCGCTGCAGCGCGTCGGGTTGACCGCTGAGGTCGATGTCGTTGTCCGATTTGAACTGGTCGACAATGTGTTTGATGATCGCGTTGTCCCAATCATCACCACCAAGCTGGGTGTCACCGTCCGTTGCAAGCACTTCGAAGAAACCTTCGTCGATTTCGAGGACAGAAATATCAAAGGTTCCGCCACCGAGATCATAGACGGCGATCTTCTCCTCGCCCTCTTTTTCAAGACCGTAGGCCAGTGCCGCTGCGGTCGGCTCGTTCACGATACGCTTCACGTCGAGACCGGCGATTTCCCCGGCTGCTTTTGTCGCGTTGCGCTGAGAATCGTTGAAGTAAGCGGGCACAGTGATAACCGCTTCGGTAATTGTCTCACCCAGTTTCGACTCGGCGTCGGCCTTCAGCTTGGCCAGGACCATCGCGGAAATCTCCTGCGGGCTGTAGGTTTTGGTTTCACCGCCAACCTCTACTTCGATGTGGGCGTCACCGTTGGACGCCTTGACGATTTTGTAGGGCGCTTTCTTTTCTTCTTCGTTCAGCTCGTCGAATTTGCGACCGATGAGACGCTTTGCGGAGAAGATCGTGTTTTTCGGGTTGGTGATGGCCTGGCGTTTCGCAGCCTGACCGACGAGACGTTCGCCGTCTTTAGAGAAGGCAACCACGGACGGTGTGGTCCGGGCACCTTCGGCATTTTCGAGAACGGCGGGCTGGCCACCTTCCATGACGGCCATACAGGAGTTCGTCGTTCCCAGGTCAATTCCAAGAATTTTGCTCATAGTTTTTTCCTTTGGTAAAGTTGTTGCGGGAAGCATTGCTCCCGGGGTTGGAGGAAGCGCCCTTTCGAAAGAGCGCATGTTTTATCTGCGCGACGGAAGTGCAATCCGTGTGCCAACCGGCCAAAGCAATCCTTAACTCACTCTATATAAACCACTTGCAAACTCCACCGGGAAGAAAATGCCCCGCTTCCTTTCCCCATTTGGTGCCATTTCGGCGCAAAATGGACAAAGTGGCGCGCCAAAATGACGCACTCCGGACGAATTGGCGCAGCTTTTCTCAGTGAAAAATAAACGGCACACCCATTTCTTCGAAGGCCGCTTTCTGCTCCGCCATATACCGATCTGCAAGCTCGTCGAAGCGCCCCCCGGAACGGTAGTCGGCGAGGAACTGATTCACTTCTTCCATCAACCCGGAATCATCCTTCCGCAATCCGATCGCCCAGGTTTCCTCGCGAATGGGGTTTAATATCGGGCGCGTCTTGTCTTCGTACTTCTTCCAGAACTGGTAGATGGAAATCTGGTCGTAGATGAAGGCATCGGCTTTTCCCTGAATCACTTCGAGGACACAGGCAGCTGATTCATCGAGCGTGATGAGATCAACGCCTGCCAATTCCTTTCGTGCCCACTGGTGTCCGGTCGTCGCAACCTTCACGGCGAGTTTGTGTTCACCGGGCTTCACATCGGCGATGGACTGGATCGGCGAATCTTTTCTCACCAACATGCATAGCCCGTTCGTCACGTAGCCATCGGAGAATGCAATCTGCCGGGCACGCTCCGGAGTATGGGTCATCGAGGAAATGATGAGATCGATCTTCCCGGTCTGCAGCGCGGGAATGATGCCGTTCCACTCCGTGTCGCGCAGCTCAAGGGGACGCCCGAGATGCTCGGCAAGATCTTCTGCCATCCGGACACTGATGCCGTCGGGCTTGTTGTCGGGGCCGCGCATTTCGAACGGCGGATAAGCCATTTCCATACCGACGACGAGAGGAGCCGGTCCGGATGCGGTTGTTTCCTTCTTGCAGGAAGTCAGAAACACCGTCGCGAAAAGAAAATATCCGGCGGCGAGGGCAAAACGGGCATTTCGGCGAATTCGAATTCGGGGCATGCCCTACCTTGCACCCATTCGGGGAAAAGGAGAAGTGAGATTCCGCTATCGACAGAAGACAGCCCGTCCTTCACAATTCGCGACCCATCAGCTCTGACAATTCTGCCATTATGAGAGCCACTCATTTTTTCATTTCTTTCGTAACCGGATTTCTGCTTCTTTCCGTTTCTGCAGTATCAGAGGAGTCCACCACCATCCGCCTGGCCTCCACCCCTGCTCTTTCTCCGGACGGCAAAAAATTGGCTTTCGAGTGGGCGGGCGATGTCTGGATCTCCCGAATTCGCGGGGGCGACGCACGACGAATCACATCGCATCCGGCAGCGGACGGAGGTCCCGCCTTTTCTCCAGACGGAGAGAAAATCGCCTTCACCAGCAACCGGACCGGGAGTGATCAGGTTTTCACGATGCCTGTGAAAGGTGGCATTCCCCGACAGGTCACTTTCCACTCCGAAGGGTCACGCGTTGTAGACTGGTATCCGGACGGAAAGTCGATCCTCATTCGAGCACAACGCGCGTTCGGCACTCGCTCATCCTATCGATACTACCGGGTCGCGTTGGAAAATCGCGAAGCGGAGGCGCTGCTCTTTGATGCAGAAATCGGAGCGTCCGGTGCCTCCCTTTCCCCGGACGGGGAAAAACTTCTCTTCACCCGCGAAGGCGGAGATCTCTACCGGCGCGGCTACCGGGGCACCCGTGCCTCACAAATCTGGCTGGCGGAAAACCTGGAAACAGAAAACCCGAAATTCACGAAACTGATATCCCGTACAACCGGGGCCCGCTCCCCCATGTGGAAACCGGACGGGTCAGGATTTTTCTATCTCGGAGATCACGGGAAGAGTGGACTGTTTTCTCTCTGGTCCCGGGACATGAAGTCCGGAAAAGAAAAGGAACTGGCGAAAGCGGTAGACGATCCCGCCATTCTCCCCGCGATCGCACGGAATGGATCCGCGATTGTTTATCGGTCAGGGTTCGATTTTGTCCGGATTCGCCCGGAAGCAGCAGGCAGGGCCGCCAGGCCCCGACCTATTCCCCTTCGAGCGACAGGTGATGTCACCGACGACAATTTGTTCCGGCGCACCCTGACAAAAGCCACCAACGTCAGCTTCAGCGCGGACGGTCTTGAAATGGCTTTTGCCGCCGGCGGCGATATCTGGATTATGGACACAGAACTGAAAGAGCCCATCCCGATTACCTCCACTGCCGCCGAAGAACGGGAACCCGTCATGAGCCCAGACGGGAAGCAGGTCCTTTTCATTCGCGACGACGGAACCAGTACCGATATCTGGTCCGCCGAGCGTGCCGCCCCCAAATCCTACTGGTGGCGGAATCGTGAATTCAAAGAGACACAACTCACAAAAGACGGAGAGAAAAAGCACGACCTCGTGTTTGTTCCCGGCGGGAAAAAGATCAGCTATCACGTCGGTGCCGGTGATCTCTGGATCTCCGACGCCGACGGCAAAAACGGAAGGCGGCTCATCGAATCATGGAGAGCGATGCTATACGACTGGTCACCCGACGGAAAATGGATCGCCTATGCAAAGAACGATTCCGATTTCAACCGCGATATCTGGATCGCCCCCGTGGATGGAAAGCGTGAACCTTACAATGTCTCGCGCCACCCGGACTCGGACAGCAATCCAAAGTGGTCACCGGATGGAAAAATTCTGGCATTTACGGGTCGGCGCTTCGATGACGAAACGGACATTTACTACGTGTATCTTTCCCGCGCCGATGAGGAAACGGATCGACGCGACCGCTCGCTCAAGTCCGCGGTCGAAAAGATGACAAAAGAACGGAAAAACCCGACTCCCCCGCCTGCTCCCAAAAAAGAAGACCCGAAACCGGCCCCTGACAAAACGCAAAACAGTCAGGCAAAATCAGCTCCCCCTACCGGCAAACCGCCCCCTAATAAGGTCGGTCCAATACCAGCGAAAGATGAAGATACTCCGCCAACACCTGCCAAACCGGCGAAAAAGCCGGAAGGTGCAAACGCCAAAAAAGCGCCCGCATCGCCCCGTCCGAAACTTCCTGAAGTGACAATCGATTTCGACGGGCTTTATGAGCGCATCCACCGTATTTCGATTCCGGATGCAAAAGAGGAAAACCTGTTCTGGTCACACGATTCGAAGCGCCTCGCTTTCGGTGCGAAAATCAAAAATGTGGATGCGACTTACTTCGTTACATTTCCTGACAAGCTTTCAACACCGTCAACTCTCTATTCCCGGCGCGGCTCCCTCGCCCGCTGGATTCCAAAAAACGACACGGTCCTCTGGCTCGTGAACGGTCTTCCCGCGTCCCTCTCCAAAGGCAGCCTGCGCTCCTACTCCTTTCGTGCGCTTCAAACCGTGGATCGCAGGATGTACCGTGAAACCGCCTTTCAACAGATTTGGCGGACAATGGGTGATATCTGGTATGACCCCAACCTCAACAATCTCGACTGGAATGCAATCGGGGAGAAATACGCGCCCATCGCTGCCGTCGCCCCCGATAACCGGAATTTCGACCGGGCCGTCGCCATGATGCTCGGGGAGTTGAACGGCTCCCACCTCGGATTTCGCTCTTCTTCCACCGCCTTCGGTCAAAGCGTCTGGAAACCGAGCTCCGGTTGGCCGGAGACAACCGCCCATCCCGGAGTGACATTTGACCGTTTTTTCCCGGGGCCCGGTTTGAAAGTCGAGACCGTCGTTCCCTTCGGCCCCGCAGATCAGAATGACGGAAAGCTGAAAACCGGAGACGTGATACTGGAAATTGATGATGTAAAGGTGGGGCCGAAAACCGATCTGACGCAGGTTCTGAACGGACCACTGGAAAGAATGATTCGATTTCGCGTTCACCGTGGAGATGAAAAGGAAAAAAAGGACGGTGCACGGACGGTGACGATTCGTCCGAAGTCGTATGCTTCAATTCGTTCGCTGATGAATCAGGATACGATTCGCAAAAGCCGCGCTCTCGTCGACAAACTCAGCGGAGGGAAAATCGGCTATGTCCACGTCTCGCGGATGCACTGGAATGAGTTCATCAAATTCGAAGAGGAGATCTACGCTCGCGGCGTCGGCAAGGACGGTCTCATCATCGACGTTCGCAACAACGGAGGAGGCTTCACGGCAGACCATCTGCTCACCGTGCTGACTCCAGCCGAACACGCATTCACCATACCGCGCGGAGGCGATCGCGGTTATCCCCAGGATCGCAGAGTCTACGCCACCTGGAACAAACCCATCACGGTTCTCTGTAATCAGAACAGCTTTTCCAATGCCGAGATTTTCAGTCACGCCATCAAGGAGCTCGACCGGGGAAAACTCGTCGGAGTCGAGACCTCAGGTGGCGTGATCTCGACCGGCTCGAAAACGATCATGGACGTGGGAACACTGCGAATGCCCTTTCGCGGATGGTATCGCCTCAGTGATGGGCAGGATATGGAGCTGAACGGAGCGAAACCCGACATCACGATATGGCCGAATGCAGGAGAACTCGCAAAAGGCAAAGATCGCCAGATCGAGAAAGCAGTCGAAGTCCTCAAGAAAGACATCGCCGCATTCCAAAAACGGCCAAAGCCGAAACCGGTTCGGGCGAGTGAACGGTGAGGATGGTAGATGCTCCTTTCAGCTTCCCACTGGAAATACCAACGCGTCCTTCCCTGTGTCGCCCCCCCATGATACGGTTGATTTAGGGATTTCCCATTGAAACGATCATCGGAGCACCTAGGCTTTGTGAGGCGCTGAATGAAATTGAAAGTCAAAATCGGTATTCCTGTCGTTGGAGCACTTCTGGCGGCTCTTTCATTCTTTGTCTTTTCCCGAAACAGTGATCCCTCCTCAACTGTTCAGAAGCTGAATTCAGCTGCAGGAAATTTCGACTTCGTTGTGGAAGCGGATCAGGATTTGCGATCAGAATCGCAAATTGGAACTTCGCCAGAATCCGTGATCCAGCACGCAGAGGAGGGCCTGGTTTTGTCAACTTGCGACGAAAACGGAATTTCTGTAGCTCTTTTCAAATCGGAAGAGAATGCTCAGGAGATTGTCAGGCTTCAAGACTCCAACTTGGGAGTTCCTATCTCCGACTCTTTCATGTCAGGACGATTCGAACGAAAATATCCCGGAGGCGTAACAGAATGGTATGATAACGCCGAAGTCGGTATTCAGCACGGGTTCACACTTCACTCCTCCGACACAATTCCGAGAAAAGACGGGTTCCCCCACATCGAGATCAGCCTTGATACGGAATTTTCTGTATCATTGGATCGCAACGACCGGGTAGGAGATCATATTGTCTTCGAAAGCGATAGCACTTCCCAAAGACTGTTTTATCACTCGCTGGTAGTCGTCGATGCTACCGGAAAAAAACTCCCTTCACTCTTGCGATTAGGGCGTTCTAACACCGAAGCCAGAACCATTGAAATCGCTTTCTGCGATGCAGACGCAGTTTATCCAGTCACTGTAGATCCGTTCTTTTCCACCACCCTGTCTTCGCCATTTGTTGGGGATGAAAGTTCTGCCCCATCCCATTTTACTACGGAAGGTGAGACATTGTTTTTCACTGCTGAAGACTCAAATTCAGGACGAGAACTGTGGAAAATTGAATCTCCTTCTGAAGACCCAATCCTTGTTTCCGACATTAACCCCGGCCTTTCTTCATCCAACCCTGATCAAATTGCGGTTATCAACAATTTGATCGTGTTTACCGCAGATGACGGCACCCATGGCGAGGAGCTTTGGGTAAGCAACGGAACATCCGAGGGAACGCTTCTCCTTGCGGACATTGCAAACGGAATAGAAACATCGAATCCGAGGATCGAAGCAACAACAGGGTCTTTGCTCTTCTTCGTCGCAGAAAATTCAACATACGGTGAGGAACTCTGGGTGACCGATGGCACTCCCGCCAATACCAGACTGGTCAAAGATATCTATCCAGGGGCAAACTCCTCGCAGCCAGGCAACATCGTTGAATGGAATGATGAAATTTACTTTGGAGCCTGGTCACCAGATTCAGGGAGAGAGTTGTGGAAATCTGATGGTACGGAACTTGGGACAGTTCTTGTGAAAGAAATCAACCCCGGCGGCAGTTCATCACCCTCTCAAATTACGCCGACACCAGGCACCCTATACTTCGTGGGAAACGACGGCGCTCATGGTAGTGAGCTATGGAAGTCTGATGGGACAACTGAAGGTACAGTATTAGTGGAAGACATAAGGGCCGGGGCATTTGATCCATCAATTTCCATTCATGGCTACACAGGTGGAAAACTCTTCTTTACCGCAGATAAAGATCAGGGATTTCAGTTGTGGACTTCTCGTGGAACTGCCGCAACAACTTCTCCAATAGAGGATCCGGATCTTAATGCATCATTCATTCTTTACCCAACATCCCACTGGGGACAGCTCTATTTTGCGGCGAGGAGCGTAGGGGCCGGGTTTTCCACTTTTCGCATGTGGAGAAGCTCCGGAACAGCGGCGACTACACAAGAGTTGGCCAATAGCCCGATTTTAACTACTGGACCTTTCTTAAGCGCAGGGGATCAGTTGTTTTTTGACGGACACACGGAGGACATCGGAAGCGAAATATGGGTTGCCAGTCGGTTCAGCAGTTCGGTGACGCTGACGAAAGACATTTTCGCAGGAACCGAGGGTAGTCGTCGGTTCGTTGAAGATTGGCCTGAGAACGCACAATACCATTTCGAGAAAATTGCCAACCAGGTAGTTTTCGCCGCTCGCTCCTCCACAGGAAATTTCGAGCCCTGGATTTCGGATGGAACGGAATCAGGAACAATCGCCCTGGCAGAAATTGCGCCTGGAGCCAGAGGGTCTTTCCCCGGAGATTTTCACGAGTTTGAAGGGAGTTTATTCTTTTCTGCCGAAACAGATCACTCTGGAGCGGAGTTGTGGAGCGTCGACCTTTCTGGACTGAGTTCTCCGAAACTATTCGACCTGAACTCCTTTAGCTCGACAGAATCGTTGTCAGTAGGAGACAAAACATATTTTGTTGCAAACTCGGAATTCTTTTCACGAATAACGCAACAAAATTACAAAAAACCGTCAAATGATCGCATTTTTCCCTAACCTCTTATTTTTCAGCTCGGCAAAATCACGATCAGCGTGATGCGACGACCGGGTCAGGGGCGTGGAAGCCACCTTCAGAAAACCTTTCGAAAGACCGATCCGTTCATATTCTTTGAACTCGTCCGGTGTCACAAAGCGGTCGACCGGCGCATGCTTCGGCGTCGGCTGCAGGTACTG
>JAKSBG010000378.1 GCA_022361255.1 Verrucomicrobiales bacterium | reverse complement strand
CTCTTCCTCCTCATCATTTTCTTTGCCCTCCTCTTCCTCATCCTCTCCGTCGCTCTTTTCGCCATCCTCCGGATTCACATTACGGCGCTTCCGATCCCTCTCTTCCCTCAACTTTCTGCGCCGCTCGAACCAGTCGTCCTCCTCTTCCGTTGTCGCCGGCATGAACCGCTCGGGAACGAGCCCCGGGTTCGTTGTGATGACAAGCCGGGCCCCTTCTTCAACCGCTTTGATCACGGCGGAATCTTCGGGAGCCCGCAAACTGCTGAAGCCATCACGGGGATAACCGAGAAGTAGCAGAACACTGTCCTCGTCGAGCCCTTTGATGGTATTCAAGTGATGAATGTTTCTGCTCACGGAAAGTCCTTCAAACCGCTCCAGCGATTCATAAAGGGCACTCGTTCCCAGGGGATCATTCCGGAAACTGGCGTAGTGAGGATAGACATCCCCATCCGCAAACCTGCGCTCCATCACTTCGATGAATCCGACGACGAGAAATACCGCCAGCAGCGTCAACCCCACCCAGGTAAATATCCGTTTCCTCGGCATAGTCTATCTTGCCTCCGCCGTTTCAGGTTTCACATCACCGCCTCCGGGCAGGTGGCGGGACGAAACCCGACCGGACTCCCGGGCAATGGCTTCGTGATTTTGCAAAAAGGAATCGACTCCTCTCCCGCTCACCGGATGCCACCCATACCAGGCGCGTTCGAAGAGCCTCGTGTTTTCTTCGAAAGCACGGCGAAGCTCCTCTGATTTCCTCGCCTTTCGCGAAAGCTCGACCCGGTAATCCCGGTTCGTTTTGAAACGCGCAATCCGTAGCAAGCCGTCTTCACCCAGCTTGGAAAGTGTCGCGAGGAAAAGAGCTCTCACCGCGAGACGGGTATCCCCTTTTGACATCTGCTCCCGTGCCAAACGCATCCATTCATCTTCGGGGAGTTGCGACGCGACAATTTCCTCGCTGTGCAGATCAATTTCCCCGGCATCAATTGAATCGCCCGCCTCAACCGGAGCAATCCCTTTGTATTTCCGATACATCACCACGACCAGCCAGGCCACGAGAAGGCAGACCAAAACTACCAATCCGACTGACATCGTTGTGCTCAGTCCCTGAAGTGCGCCGGAATCAATACCCGACGGGGCCCTGCGTGAACGACGTTCCTCACGCCCCCATTTCTCAAATACCTCCTCGAGCCACTCCCCGAATCGCTTCGCGGCGTCTCTCGTCGCATTCGCCAGATCTTCGAGGCGTCGCGACAACCAGCTTTGCTCTTTGAGACGTTCCTCCCCGGTGAGGTTTCGCGAGAGCTGCCACTGGTATTTCTTTTGCTCCATCGTCTTCCCGATGCTCTCGCGGAGCGTCTCTCCGGAAAGAGCTCCCTCTGTCGCAGCCCGGTCGGAACCTTCTCCCGTTTCCTGAGAATTCGCCCCCCCGCCCGACAGGACCACCAGAAGAATCCCGATAAGAGCCGCTTTGCGACCGCCCCGCAATTCTGTCGCGGTCGTACTGGATTTTTTTGCCCGCTCTTTTCGGCAGGCAGCGAGACGGCTCAGCAAATCTGCACCGGTTTCGCGGGAGTCGGCGTAGAAACAGCGCAGCGTGTAGGCCGCTTTCATCATTGGCGAAATCACCATCCAGGTGAGAAGAAACGATCCCAGCAAAAAAGTGGTGTTCATGATCGCTACTGTCGGGCTGATCGTGAAAATGCTTTCCACGCCAAAAAAGGATTTCGCAAAACCGGGCATGATCAAACAGGTCGCAACGAGATTCAACCAGGTGAACAAACCGACAATGGTCAGCACAAGCAGCACCCCGTGATTTTGCGCCCAGTCATAATGCGAATGTCTCAGACCTGTCACAAAAATATTTCTCAAGGGTTGATCCCGGTAGTTCCGGGTGGCCGCGAGAATCGTGAAATTCTGCAGCGCCGCAACGATCCACCCGAGGGGCAGGGCAAAAAACAATCCGATCGCCATCAGGGGAAGCCAGAGGGATTGCAGAAAAATCAGTGCCGCCCCCGCCCGAAATTTTTCCAGGGCAGTTCTCTCAGGCAAATGTCCCGGATTGATCGTTTCATACAATCCCCGGCAGAACCGGGCCTGACAAAACCTCATCCAGAAATACAGGATCACCATCAGGGCAGCTGCCCCGGGTGCACTCTGATCCGCCAGACTGCTTCGGCTTTGATCCGCCGCAAAATACAGGAGTCCTACCGCAAAAGGAACCGCTCCCAGGTAGAACCAGACATAGTATCTCACTTCCACCGTGCGCAACAGGTGGAACCCCTCCTCCACAATCTGGAGAGGTGACTGCTCCGACTTCCGCCGTTTTCTTCTGCGCGTGGAAATACTCATTCCTATTCCCAGATCGTCCCATCGTGAAAATCATCCGGCACGTCAGCCAGAGTCTGGGCGAAAAGGTAGTACGCCACCCAGCACAGAGCCAGAGCGAGAATGATCTGCACAAACGGAGCGATTACCACTCGTCTGCGTTTCGCCGGTTTCTGATCCGCGCCCGCCGCAGTCTGCAAGCAACTCGCGCAAGTAAGCTTGCCCTCATGCTCGGTAATACATTCCGCACAATAAAATTGCATGCACGACGGACAGCGTGCGCCTGCCTGCCGATCCGGATGGAGCGTGCAACTGGTGTCTCCAAGGACGCTAGCCATTCTCCGCCTCCTCAGTTGTAGCGGAATGCTCGCCCGATGCGATTCTCCCACGCCATTTCATCGACTGCAAAAGTCCGGCCATTCCCCCCGCGAAAAGTCCCGCCGACAACACGAGGCTGGCGAGGTAGAAAACGAGCCCGCCCTCTGTGGCTACCGCAGCAAACGCTTCAAACGGCCCTTCCACTCCCAGAGTGTAGGCCGGATCTCTCGATACCGCGACCAGCAGGTACACAACCGCGAATGCGATAAACAAAAAAAGCAGTCCCAGCAGAATCCACGACACTGTCCGCAGGGACTCCGGGGTGGCCCGTCGCACCGAAGTCACCAGATTCGCGAGCATCAGAACACCCAGCACCAGGAGAAAGAAAAAGAGGAACGCGCAAATCGCGGCACTTTCAAGATGGACTGCCGCGAGACAACCGAGCGCGAAAACCATCGTCGCCGCAAAAGAAGGGATCGCGAGAGGAGAAACCGAAAGTGCCGTCGCGAGATTCGATTCCGCCGTCATCACCTCAATGCCGTCCCGGTCTTTCCCGGCAGCGGCGGAACCTGCCTCCAGACTCTTTTGTGATTCTCTGATTTCCTGTTCCAGGCTCGCGACAAGTTCTTTCGCTCGAAAAAAGCGATCGAGAGGGCGAATCCGGTCTCTCGACAGTCCCGTCTGGATATCACAGGTGCAGGTTGGCCCGAGGATCAAATGACGGATCAGAAGTGCGAGGGAGGCAAGCATCCCGATCAGGAAAATGGAAGAGAAGACCACCCCGACTGTGGAAAGACCATCATCGGAGAGAGCAAAAATCAGAATGGCGGGGATCGCGCAAGCCATCATGACCATCGAGTGGAGCACCGCTTTTCCGACCCGCGATTTTTTCGCCAGAGAAATCAGCTGAATATCCTGGAACCGGTAGCGCTTGTATTCCTCCGTAAAGGGAATCAGAAAACCACTGCCCCGGACATAGACAAGATGATCATCGCCCCGCCAGAGGCTCGACATTCCGGATAGGCTTTTCGCCAGGCGCGTATAGTTCTCGTGAAACGGTTTCAAAACGTGTGCCGATAGTGAACACGTCACCTCCCGTGCCGGTCAAGCACGCGCTGAGGGGAATTCGCCGATTCCCCTGCCGGGAAGTACAGGAAACAGGGTATGATGCGTGACCCAACCGTGTCAGATCCTGCACCATACCCTGTTGATTCAATTGAATCCAAGTATCAGCTACGTAGACGCAACCGGGCCTTCACAGTATCCCGGGCTCTGTAGTCGTCGAGGTTTGCCGCACGATATTTGATTGTTGTGTTGCGACTCCGGCTGGCACTCCTGGATACTCTGAGAACCGTTTTGAACCTGCGGAGCTCCCCGGGGTAATTGGTCAGTCGATAACGCCCGGACAGGGAGGATCCAGTCTGATTTCTCCTTCCTTCCGGACCATACTCGTAAATCTTAGGTCTCACTTGATGACGAGAGCGAATTGAGACGTTCAGGCTGAATGTGGATTCGAATGCAGAGTCATTCTGTAAATAGAAAAAATTTCGAGTTCTTCTCCCGGCCCTGACTTTCCGGCTAATCCGCTGTCTCCATGCGGTGCTGTTATAGCGATCCCTCCCTTTCTGTCTCGAAAGTGATCTCCGCTTCCCAATTGTCAAATCAGGTTGAAACGGGTTATAATCAGCGCGGAAAAACGCGAAATCATTAACTTCATAGCGATTCAAACCGGTATTCAAGCGAATGACATCCGCGAACGACGTTGCCAAAATCTGGCGGGTAAATGAAGCAGTGTAGATTTCGGGATTCTCAAAATAAAAGCGGTCTCCATCCCGCAATCTCGTGAACTGATCAACGAATATTTCCGTGAACGTTCTCCCCAGGCTGGTTCCCGGAAGGTGAACCTCCGACACCCCGCCCGTCCAGGCATCTACATCGCCCGCATTGCCGCTTCCATATGCGGACAGTAGCGCTGAAGCGGCTCCCTGTTCGCTGGTAATGTCAGAGAAGTCACTAACGCCTGAAAGCCCATACGCGAGGCGAAGATTGTGAAAGGGGGCAATTCCGTGATCCCTACCCCTTTGAATATTGAGCGCGGCCAGATCGAGCCCTCCGAAACCGGGTCCGAACAGAAAGTTGCGGACATCATCAACGATAAAGCGATCGATTTCCTGCTGGAGATTACCCGCCTGCCCCCGGATGATTGCATTGATTCCGTTGGTCTTTACGTGATCAGGGTTGAAGAATGCAAACTGGAGAGGAAACGGCGTTTCGACTCCATTGTCATGCCTCAAGACGTACACCGATGGAAGCATGGTATGACCCAATCGGAAGGCAGCTGAAGAGAACTCATTGGAGATCTGAGGGTCCACACCTGGATCGTAGCCGCGATATGGAGGGAGGGCATCGAAGCCGAGCAGAGTGGGAAGCCATTCATAGTAAGCAATTTTCTGAAGAGTCGCCCCGACTACAGCTCTGGCACGCAGATAAATTTCGTTGTCCACAGCAGAGTTGGTGAGATCGGAATGTGGAAATTCCTGCCTCGCAATGATTTCCGCGACGCGATTGTGCTCCCTCATAAAGATCGTATGAATTGCAATCAGTCCGATTTGTTCATTCGCGCGGACATCTCCTGCAGCGAACATACTTTCTTCGTCCAAATGCAGCGGATTCGCGTTCTCAACCCCGAAGGTATTTAGGGGGAGCAGTGGCCCGTCAGGCCCGCTTTGATCCCGGAGCTTTCCGCCCACAAACGTTCGCAGGGCATTCGCCCGGGTTGTGTCTGAGCCGTAAACATTCGAAGCATCTATGAAAGCGGTAATCGTGTTTATTTGCTCCCGAAGCCCGGAAGGAGAGCTCGCCGCTGACTCGGAAATTGAACGGGTCAAGTGAATCTCGGGAAACGCGAAATCCGGATCACTTCCTGATACTTCAATGTTAAACGACTCATTCCCGGAAAGGCCGTTTCCTCCAGTCGCCACGGAAGAGTCGGGCTCTGTGAGGCCGGTATCATGACTGAGAAATTGTCCGAATTGAAAGAAGAGCTGATTCAACCTCCGGCCGCTTGGGATGTCTGCGCTGCCCTGATCATGCACTGCGTTACTGATGCTGCGTGCACTGGGTAGCCTTGTCTGCTCGTCAACTTCGATGTCTCCGTCTCCCTCATCTTCAGAAAGAACTCCACGTGGAAGGTCAACGCCATCACCGTATTCCACGGCTCCTGTGCGACGGATTAGCAATGAGTCTGCGCGCCCGGCGTTGGGAACAAAGGGATTGTTTCCGGAACCGGAAATACTGCGGAACCGCGAGATCCCGTCAGTGTCAAAGGTATAGCCGGAAGGCACGAAGAAGATGGCGAGAGCTGCTGCTGCGAGTCCCGCCCCGGAGGAGGATAAGGGGGTTTTTTGCATATCAGGAATTGGGGGGTTCCGAAAGAAAGACGAACAAATCCCTCACTTTAGGCAAAAACACCCATCATTAAATGCTTAACACCCTATAAACCAAAGGGTTGCAAATGCAAACAAGCCGACTCCCCCACTAAAACGGTCCCTCTCGCACCGGGCCGGGATCCATCGTGAACACACTTGTGTCAAAACTGCGCAACAGCATTCGCCGGACCGCATCCTCTGCAGAGGAGTCATGAAAGCGGTTATCAAACTCGTCCGGGTCAGTTCGCAGATCATAGTATTCGCCCTGATCGGTACCATGATATACGACGATTTTTTCGTCCCGTGTCCGAAGCATCGTTGCGTAGGCATCAGAATGAGTCCATGAATTGTAGTATTCGCAATACACACTCTCCCGTTTTCTCGTTGAATTGATCAAAGATTGTCCCTGCAAACGGTCCGGGGGTGCCGTAAGCCCGGCTACCTCCAAAAGGGTTGGCGCCAGATCGATCAACTCAACCAGGTCTTTACAAGTCTTCCCCCCGTCAAAAAGACCCGGCAGTCTCAAAAGGAGCGGCACCTTTATCGCTTCGTCATAGAAGTGTGGACCCTTAAAATATATTCCGTGGTCTCCCAGCATCTCTCCGTGGTCTGACATGAATACGACCAGCGTTTTCCCGGCCTGTCCTGTATCCTCGAGCGCGTCAAGGATTCTACCGACTTCACTGTCAATGTGTTCGCACATAGCATAGTACGCCGCACAAACTTCCCGCTGATCCTTTTCAGTCATCGCCCCGGTATGAAATTCCCCCGGGGAATTGTGAGCCCATTCAGCATCAAGCTTTTGAAATCCCGGCTTCTGCTCCAGTTCTCCCTCTTTTCTTTTCGGTAGCGGCATCTCCCCGGGATCATAACGCTCCATAAACTCAGCGGGTGGATCGAAAGGGTGATGCGGGGCAAAACAGTTAAAACTGAAAAACCAGGGTCGATTCCGGTTTTCCGTAAGAAAGCGAATCGTTTCCTCGGCACACCAGGTTGTCTGGTGGTACTCGGCAGGAATACCCTTTTTCCAGAATTTGCTTCCTGAAGGCGGATTGTCATAGAGTTCCTCCCATTTCAAACCCTTCGCACTGAGCCATGCCGTGTAGGCGTTATCCCCTCCCCAATCCGGTTGGGGATGGTGCGACCATTGAAAGTCGTGGTATCCGTCGTCGATGCGATCTTCGATTTTCCCTCCTGAGCAGGAGGCCAAATGAAGTTTCCCAGCGAGACCGCAGTGGTATCCCGCATCTGCAAACAACTTTGGAAGAAGAATTTCATCTTCTGGTATATGTTGCCCGTTTTGACGGCAACGTGTCGTGCGAGGGTAGCGTCCGGTAAGAAAGCTGGCCCGACTCGGCGTGCATACGGGCGACTGACAGAATGCGTTGGTGTAGCTAACTCCGCCCTCAGCAAGACGATCGAGATTCGGTGTGTTGATTTTCGAATTTCCCAGTGTGCGGATGGTATCAAATCGCTGTTGATCCGTACAGAGCCACAGGATGTTCGGTTTTTGATTCGCTTCTGACATGGTCTCAAAATAGCACGGGATGATCATCTTCCCAAAAACGTGCCACGGTCACGCACGAAATGGAAAATCGGGAGAGGATTCACAACCTTCCAGCTTGCCTCCATTCCGGTGGAGGCGATGGTTCTCCACGATGACTTCTCCCGCCTCCGAAATCACCCACCGCACTGCGCCCGAACCACACCGGATGGATCTGGACATCGCGATTCTCGGAGGCGGATTTGCCGGAGTCTATTGCGGGCAGAAAATCAGAAAGCTGGCAAAAAAAGCCGGACTTGATCCGCGGCGCATCGCGATCGTTTCGGAGCAGAACTACATGGTCTTTCAACCCATGCTCGCGGAGGTAGCCGGAGCTTCGATCCAGCCCCGGCACGTCATCAATCCGATCCGCCGGCTCTGCCGGGGAATGCGGGTCTACCGGGGAAAAGTGGATTCTATCGATCTGGAGAAAAAGGAAGTTCACGTCGATACCGGAAACTTCTCGGCAGGAGTTCTCCTCCGCGCGAAGCATCTCGTGCTCGCGCTGGGAGCGGAAATCGATCTGAGTCGTGTTCCCGGCATGCCGGAGCACGCCCTTCTCATGCAGAACATCGGTGACGCCATGATTCTCCGGGCCACCGTCGTGAAACGGATCGAAGAAGCCAACGCCGAATATCGTGAGGATGTCCGTCGGCGCCTGCTCACCTTCGTCGTTGTCGGGGGCGGATATTCCGGCGTGGAAACTGCCGGGGAAATTCTCGACATGCTGCATGACTCGGCGAAATTTTATTCGAACGTTCCTCGGGAGGAAATCCGCGTCGTGCTCGTCCACAGCCGGGACCGGGTTCTGCACACTCTCTCGGAGTCACTGGGAGAATACGCAGGGAAAAAGCTCTCCGATCGCGGACTGGAACTCTGCCTCGGCGAACGGGTCGGAGCCGTCACCGCGACAAAAGTGTATCTTCAATCCGGCGCGGAAATCGAAACGGCCACGGTCGTTTCAACGGTGGGAAATGCACCCAACCGCGTGATTCGCCAGCTGTGCGACGAACAGGGACTGCCCCACAACCGCTACTGGATCAAGGCCAATGAATTTCTGCAGGTTGAAGGCCACGAAGGCGTCTGGTCCGCCGGCGACTGCGCCTCCGTCCCCCTCCACGGGGAAGAGGACAAGCCCTGTCCG
This sequence comes from Verrucomicrobiales bacterium, assembly GCA_022361255.1. Taxonomy (GTDB): domain Bacteria; phylum Verrucomicrobiota; class Verrucomicrobiia; order Verrucomicrobiales; family DEV007; genus Arctic95D-9. The sequence goes on along the minus strand of JAKSBG010000378.1, from coordinate 51,612 downwards.
CAGACCGCCCAGTTTGCGATGCGCCAGGGGGTTCAGCTCGCAAAGAACATCGCGGCTTCCGTTCAGGGAAAAGAACTGGAACCCTTCACCTTCACCGGACTCGGCGAGCTGGCCTCAATTGGCCACCGGACCGCAGTTGCGAATATCATGGGCGCACAATTCTCCGGGTTCATTGCCTGGTTCATGTGGCGCTCCATCTACCTTTCCAAGTTACCCGGTCTCGATCGCAAGCTCCGGGTCATGATCGACTGGACGCTCGATCTGTTCTTTCCCCGCGACATCAACTTGCTCAACCCGCGATACACCAGGCTGTTCAAACAGGTCCACCTCGAACCGGAGGACCGGCTCTTCAACCGCGGCGAGCCCGCGTTTTCCCTTTATGTAGTGCAGCACGGGCAAATCGATCTCGTTGATCAGAACGACGAAGTTGTCCGCACCATCGGTGAGGGAGATTACTTCGGCGAACGTGCTCTTGTTCACGGAGGCGGCTATCTCTACAACGCCGTTTCCCGGGGGCAGACCAAGCTGGTTTCGCTCAGCGGTGAAATCGTTCTCCCGTTTTTCGAGAGCAGCCGCCGTTTCCGCCGTATTCTCGCCCGCACCACCACGCAGGTTTCGGCGGAGGGCGAAATCGAAGCACTGATCCATAAACTCGATCCCGAAGTGCTCGATCACAAAGTTCCCGACGTCATGCGGACCGACCTTGCCACACTCGGGGAAACGCAAACCGTCCGCGACGCCCTCGACCTGTTCCAGCAGCGACGCTTCAATGTCTACCCCATCGTCGACGCGGAAGGCAAATTAGCCTCCGTCCTCAGTCGGGAGGATTTTTTCGACTACCTGAAGCGCGATGATGTTTCCAACGAATCCCCTATCGCGGATGTTGGCAGCGTCGTCCTTCCGGAATGCAACCGCGACACCAATGTCCGTGAAGCCCTCGAAAAAATGATCCGCTCAGGTCGACAGAAATGTCTCGTCCTCGATGCCGACCGACGCCTGCTCGGCATCATCACGATTATGGATTTACTCGGCGAAGCAGCTCGAAAGCAGGCGGAATAAAGAAGAACGAAACACCCGGGTCCCGAATTCCTTTCGAGCCCGGGTAGTTGGGTATTTCGTTATTACCCGAAGCCAGTCGGCCTAGGCAATCGCATCCAGCAGATACTGACGCAGCTCTGAAATCGGGATTCGCTTTTGCTCCATGGAGTCGCGCTCGCGGAGGGTCACAGTGTCTTTGTCTTCGTCACCGTTTTCCCCGAGCGTCTCAAAGTCAATCGTAACGCAGAAGGGAGTTCCCACTTCATCCTGACGACGATAGCGGCGGCCGATCGCGGCGGTCTCGTCGTAGAAAACGTTCATGAAAGGCGTGAGCATGGCCTGCACCTCGCGCGCTTTTTCGACGAGCTCGGGTTTGTTTTTCAGCAAGGGCAAAACGGCAACCTTGATCGGAGCCATGCGGGGAGAGAAGCGCATCACGATGCGGGTTTCCTCTTTGCCCTTGTCATCAGTGATTGTCTCCTCGTCGTAGGCCTCGCAAATGAGCGCAAGGAGCGTCCGGTCGCAACCGGCACTCGGCTCGACGACGTGAGGGAGAAGTTTCTCCTTGGCCTCATCATCGAAAAACTCGATCGGCTTGCCGCTGTGCTCGCGGTGTTTTTTGAGATCGTAATCCGTCCGGTAGGCGATTCCCTCCAGCTCCTGAATTCCGAACGGAAATTCGTATTCGATATCGTACGTCTTCTTCGAATAGTGCGCCCGCTCGCCGTCGGGAATATCAACGACGTGAAGATGTTCACGCGGAATCCCGATTTCCTCGTAAAAGGTGAGTCGTTTTTCGAGCCACTCGTCGGTGAGACGCAACCCGTCCTCCCCGTGACAGAAATACTCGATTTCCATCTGCTCAAACTCGCGTGAGCGGAAGGTGTAATTTCTCGGATTGATCTCGTTGCGGAACGATTTCCCGATCTGGGCGATTCCGAAAGGCAGTTTCACCCGGTTGGAATCAACCACGTTTTTGAATTGAACAAAAATGGTCTGCGCCGTCCCGGGGCGAAGATAGGCGGTTCCTTTCGGATCGTTTTCATCCGCCGAAGCTCCCATTTTCGTTTTGAACATGAGATTGAATTCACGGGCCGGGGTCAGCAGCGATCCATTCTCCGGATTGTAGGCGGTGGAATCGGTGACTTCCTCAGTCGACTCACCTGCGAGCTCGAGTTTTTTCGGGGAAATCTGCTTGTCACTGAGAAACTGGGAGTAGTAGAGCCGGGCCGTCTTGCGCGCCTTGTTTTCATCCTGACCTTCGGAAAGGAGAACCGAATACGGGCGCTCAACCGACCATCCGGACTCTTCATGAGAAGCCCCCGTGTAGTGATAGGCCGTTCCGGACCAGGGCTCGATCTCATCCGCCCGAAGACGCGCCTTTGTCAGCAGGCAGTCACACATTGGATCCGAGAATCCGCCGAGGTGACCGGAGGCTTCGAGAACTGACTCGAGGGTCAAAATCGCCCCGTCGAGTCCAAGAATGTCTTCGCGTTCCTGAACATTCTTTCTCCACCAGTAATCCTTGAGATTGCGCTTCAACTCCGCCCCGAGCGGGCCGTAGTCCCAGCACCCGTTTGCTCCGCCGTATATCTCCGCCGATTGAAAGATGAAACCGCGCCTTTTGCAAAGGCTGACGATTTTTTCCATCAGGACCTGATCTTTTTCGGATGCTTTTTCGCTCATGTCTTCGTATTTTTTAAGAAGGTGCGTAAGGTGAACTCCGCCACCCTTTCCGCAAGGGGAAAAAGTGGAGACCTAACAGGGTTAAGTCGAGGACCTAACAGGGTTAAGTCGAGGACCCAACAGGGTTAGGTCATGGAGCAAACAGGATTAGGAAAAGGAATGAGCTGCTACGCCGCTCTGATTTCCCCTTGACCAATCGCGAAATGTGCGGAAATTGCCCGCCCGCGACCCGGTCGAACTCATCAACCGGCGCGAAAACGAAATTTAACGGATTCTCACGATGTCAAGATCTTGCAAAATCACCGGTGCAAAAGTTACTTCCGGCCGCAAAATCCACCGCAGTGGTAAGGCGAAGAAGAAGGGCGGAATCGGTCGTCACGTGACGAAAACCGTTAAGCGTCAGTTCAAGCCGAATCTTCGTCAGAAGCGCATCTGGGTTCCTGAGTTGGGTCGCTATGTTCGCGTTCGCGTCAGCGCTCGCGGTCTCAAGACGATCGACAAGAACGGTGCCTACAAGACACTGAAGAAGGCTGGCTTGATCTAAGCCCCAATTCGTTCTTTGGTGGTGTCATATGCCTGGCACCCCGCAACTGGTCGATCCCGGAGACGAAAGCGAATTCGCATTCGCCCGATTTGTTTCCCTACTCGGAATTACTCCGAACTCTGCAGGGACATTCTGCCCTGACAAAGGTGCTTCGCTGGAATCAGCGTGGACGGATTGGGCTGAACGGTATTTTTCCCCCGTCCTCGCACCGGCCTTCGTCTCTGCATTCCGGTATGGAATGGAGTCAAAATCCGAAGAGATTGCGGAGACTGACCGGGATCTTGCCACCCAACTCCCCGATGATTTAGCCCTCCGGAGTCGAGAGGCAGGGATCCCCTTCTTCGAGGGAAAGGACGAAATGAAAGCCAACCGGGTCTGGACGCGATACGCAGATGCCGTGGAAGAAGGCAACTCTCCCGGCAATCTTCCTGTCGTGTTCGCTCTTCAGTCGGCTCTTTTTCAGCTCCCGCTCTCATCCGCTCTCGGCTCCTACGCGTGGTTTGAATTCCGCTCGAGAAAGCACGGCGCCATTCAAAAATCCGCCGGTGATGGAGAGAAAGCAGTATTTTCCCGCATTCTGCCCAAGGTCACGGTTGCCGTTGCCGGAAAATTCGGCGATTTTGGCAAAGATTCCGGACCGCTGCGGGCCGTTTGAATTTTCCACCGTTCCCGATGCCGATAGAAACCGAAGAAATTGTCATTACCGAAACTGAGGAGGAAACCGATCTGGACACTCCCTGGAACGTCATCATCTATGATGACCCGGTAAACCTGATGAGCTTCGTTACGCTGATCATCCAACGCGTTTTCGGCTATCCGAAAACGAAAGCGGAGACGATGATGATGGAGGTTCACAAAAACGGCCAGTCGGTCGTCTGGACCGGCCAGCGCGAACAGGCGGAGCTGTATGTGCAGCAGTTGCAGAGCCACCAGTTGCTCGCGGCAATGAAAAAGTCGGGGTGAAAAGGTCACTGGTCACCGGAAAACCGGTAGTGCCCCACGACCTCCCACTGATCGATCCCGGACTCTTTCACCGGGCCAGAGCCGATGTTGTGAACGAAGGTATCGGGAGCAACAACAATACCGATGTGCCAGAGACCGTTTCCATTCAGATCCCAGGCAATGAGATCACCGGGGAGATAAATCGGATTTTCGTTTTTCTCCACCTCAGCGCCCTGCCGCTGGAAATATTTCTGAAGGTTCGGCACACGCCGGTGATCGATATTTTTATCGGCCCGCTTCAAACCCCAGTTTTTCGGATAAGCGGAAAAATTCTTCTTCATGTCCTCGTGAACGAGCTTCTGGAGATCCATTCCAAGGGCTCGGTAGGATCGAATCACAACATCCGTGCAAACGCCCGTATCCGCAGGGACATCTCCACCCGGATAATCGAGCACGACGTAGGCAGGGTCATACCGAACCTCCTGAGTCGTTCGAAAGAGCGCCGCATCCACGAGCCGGCTCGCAAAGCTCGCCTTCGGTGTTTCAGCTGCCGTCTTCGCATCCTGGGCGGAAAGAACCTCGCTGACCACCCATATGCCAAACAAGATAAACGAAATGTATTTCATCATGTCCTTTCGGTTTACGATTGGACGATTGATGATCTTTCAGATTTCAGAGAAAATTGTCAGCTTCATTTGAGCCTGCATTCCAACACCTGACAGCCCCGGTATTTTTCCCGCTCCAGCGACCTTGATTTAGCGGCCTACCTCCCGCAACAGCACCGTTGCCAGAGGGACCATCAGGAGAGCGAGGAGAATCAGAAGCAAAACAATGAGACGCCTCGCCCACAGCTGCTTGCTGCCACCATGGCCGCGCACCCCGATCGCGAAAAAGGTGAAGCAGGAAGAAAGCATAATCGTGACGACATTGGTCCCGAAAAGCAAAGCAGCACCCTCCGCGTTCGCCCACTCCTGCAGAGTGAGAGAGATCCCGACAGTGGCGATAGGAGGCACCAGTGCCGCAGCAATCGCCACTCCCGCCAGGGCCGAGCTCAGTCCGGGGCGGGCAACGCAATAGCTCGCCGCGATTCCTGACAACGCGGCCACGCCGAAATCGAGCAGGCTCGGATTGCCCCTTCCGGCAAGTTCCGCCGTAAGTTCCGACAGCGGCCCGATCCAACCGAGCAGAGCGCCGACTCCGAGTGCGGCAAAAAACCCGAAAAAGATCGATCGCAGACAGGTTCGCATCAGGGGAAGGTTGCCCTGAACGAGAGCGAGTCCGCTTCCGAGAAGTGGGGTCATTAAGGGAGCAACGAGCATGGCGCCGATAACGACAGCCGGGCTGCTTTGCATCAAACCCAACCCGGCAATCCCGGTCGCGAGAATCATCAGAAAGACAAAATCGAAATTCCATCGTGACTGCGTCTGGAGACGGTCGAAGAGAGCAATGCGGTCTTCACGCTCCAGTTGCGGAACACGGACCCGGAAAAACCGTTCGAAGAAATCCCGGATGCGATGCCCCACGGAATGACGTCGCCGAATCACCGCGAGGCTCATACCCTCTTCCCCGTCGACCATGGATGGAGGAATCGCCCCGAACAGTTTGCGCTTCACTGTAAGGGCATTTGAGGCTCCGCAGAGGAGCAGATCAAAATCTTTTCGATGAGCCAACTCGCTGACGCCTTTCTCGACCACATTGGAAACGATCACTTCCGGAAGGATGTGTTTTCTATCGGAATAATCAAGACCCGCCTCCCGGACGACACGTTCGAGCACCCGGTATCCAACAGCGCGGCCGTCCTCCTCCCCGATATCCGGCTCGACAAATAGCGGAGTGATGGAACCTTCGAACCGGTTAGCGACGCGGCTTCCGATGCGAAGGGCCAGACAGGAATGCGGACCACCCGCCGAGGGAATGAGAATCGAATCACACTCTTGCACCCGTCGCGTTCCAAGGCGCAAGAGGATGGAATCACAGACTGCTCGCTCGAAAATTCTTCGGTTCCTTTCCAGGAGCTCCGCGTCACAAGTCGCGAACCGGTTCTGTCCAAGAACGGCAAGGTTTACCGGAGGCTTTCTCAGTTCATCGAGAATCTGATCCTCTTTCTCTTCCGCATCGAGTTTTTGAATAACCCGCTCGGGAACCACCGGATGCTCAGCCTCCCAGGTCGCAATGTGTTCTTCAATGTCCTTTCGGGAAATGCCGGGGGAATGCAGGACAACCAACCTTTCATCCTCGAGGGAGAGCGCAAACAGCATCGACCATCGAATCAATCCCTCGGCTTCCTCGGGAGACTCGATAACACAGACAACTGCCATTCTTTCCGCTCCAGACGATTCGATGCGGAAAGATCAGCGACGCTTGCGCTTGAAAATCTTGCTGAAGATTCCGCCCCCCCCCTGGCGCCCTCTCGATTCAGGCGGCCTTGGTTGAGCCGGTTGCTCCGGTTGAATCACTTCCGTAGTCACTGCCTCCTCCGTCCCCGCATTGCGGAAAATCGAACGAGGTTGCGAATCGCGATAGGAGTAGCTGTCTGCCGGCTCTCCGGTATCCTGCTCTTTGAGTTCATTCGCAGCGTCACGAACCTTGTTGTAATTTTCCTCTGTGAGGTACCGGTCGAGAAACTCCCCGACTACCGGAGCGGCCAGCTTTCCACCACCAACCGACTCACCCGGGTCGCCTTCGTAGATTACTGCGAATGAATACACCGGATACTTGGAAGGGAAAAACCCTGCAAACCAGGCGATATTCTGTTTTTCTGCCGGCTTCCACTGCCCGGTTCCGGTCTTTCCGGAAACCGTGATTTTGTGGTAGGCCCGTTTTCCGGTTCCGTTTCCGGCATTTACGACGTTATACATTCCACGGCGAACGGTGCTGAGTGAATAGGCGTCCACATTCAGCGTATTGATCGGCTCCGGCGGGAAGGAACGCACAATCTCGTGATTCACGTCCTGAATCTGCAGGACCATACGCGGCTTCATCACCTGTTTTCCGTTGCCAATTGCTGCCATCATCCGGGCAACCTGAATCGGCGTGGTGAGCACTTTCCCCTGTCCGATACTCATTACAGCCTCTTCCCCGTCGGACATCATGTGCCCGTAATTTTCCAGCCAATAGCGGTTGTTGGGAATGAATCCCTCCACCTCTTTGAGCGGAATACCGGTTTTCATTCCCAACCCAAGACGGGTCGCCATATAGCTCATGGAGTCTCCGCCCGCACTCACCGCCACTTCATAAAACCAGGTATTGCAGGACCGGGTAAGCGCGGTGACCACATTCATCGGTCCCTCTCCCTTGGAATTCCAGTTCCGCATGATCAACTTGCCAATGCGCCAGGCATTCGGGCAGTTATATACATCGCTGGCGGAAATATATCCGCTCTCGAGAAACCCCAGCGCGGTTGCCACCTTGAAAGTCGACGCAGGCGGATAGGCGGCACGGAAAGCGCGGGGGAAAAGCGGTTTTGCAGGATCGTTTACCAGCTCGCTGTATTTCTCCTGTGAAATGGAAGGAATGAAATCGTTGGGGTTGTACTGCGGGAAACTCGCCATTGCGACAACGTCACCATTGCGCACATCCATGACAACCATCGCGCCGCGTTTCACCTTTTCGGCCAGCAACTCTTCGGCAATGCGCTGCATCTCAAGGTCGATCGAGGTAATTACGTTGTATCCGGGGACCGGCCGTGAGAGTACATCTTCCTTAATCTTCGTACCATCCTCCTGAAACAGCAAATTGACCCGGCCGGGTTTTCCCCGGAGGTCCGGCTCGTAGGCCAGTTCCAGTCCGTCGACTCCCTCACCAATCCCCCAAAGCGGCTCGTCATTAACAATCGGACCCTTCGCGCGGGGCGGTCGTTTTCCCACATATCCCAGCACATGAGAAAGCGTTTCATTCTGCGGGTAGTGACGAACGTAAACAGGATGCAGAAGAAGCCCCTCCATTCTTTGCCTCTGCAATTCGCTAACTTCTTCCGGGGTCAGAACGGAGGAAAAAGTCAGCGGAAACCAACGGCGATCTTTGTAATGACTGATTACCGCTTTTCCGGAAAGGTCCCAGTCTGAACCGAGAATGTTGTTTACGTGCAAGATGCGTTCCCCGGCATACCGCAGAATCTCTGCATCCTTCACATCAGCCCCCAGAAAGGGAAATGAGATCGCTGCGTAGTAGGCCACTTTGCTTTGCGCGAGCGGATACCCGTTCCGGTCAAGCAACTGTCCCCGCGGAGCCGGAATAGAAAAAGTGAATGTTCGGGCCTCGGTCCGCGTCATGATTGAGGAACCGACCTGTCCCGACTTTTTCTTGGTCTCAGATTTTGCCCGGAGAGCTTCAGCAGTAAGCGGTTTTGCCGAAGGACCGACACTTTTTAACTTCTTAATGGTCGAATCTTTTTCATCCACCTTTTCCTCGATATCAGCGTTTTCCGCGACTTCCTCTGCAGCCTCTTCCGCTTCCTTCTCGACCGGTTCATCTGGAGCCAGTTCCTCGGGAATTTCGACGGCCTCAACCTCCGGCACCGTCATCGTTCGTGATTCGGTGATAATTTCCGGTGTTTCACCGGATGGGTCGTCAAACCGGGGAATCGCAATGGTATCAGGAACAGCAGGTCGATCCTGTGCCGGCATATCTTCAACTCCGGGGAGAATAAACCCGGACTCCGGAGCAGGCGAAGCAGGAGCCTGCTCATCCTGAGAAGTGGCAGCGCTTCCCAAAAAACAGAAAGCCGCAGAATACACTGCGATTTTTCGGTAAAAAGTCATATAAGAAAAGGGGTGGCGGTCGGGAGCGAAACTCCTTCAGTCAGTCCAGTTTAGCATGAAATCACAAAGCGTGACATACCAAATACGGATGGATTACCCGTGTGTTTTCAAGAAATGAGCAATTTCTTCGCCCAGTTTCTCATTGATCCCCGAAACCGACGCCAATTCCTGCGGCGAAGCCTTCCTCATTCGCGAGACGGATTTGAATTTTTCCAGGAGTCTCTCTTTGCGCGCCCGACTGATTCCGGGGCAGTCGTCTAAAATGCTCTCCTGCACACGCCGTTTCATCAAGAGCTGATGGTAGCCATTGGCAAAACGGTGTGCCTCATCGCGAATGCGCTGGAGCAGTTTCAGGGCGCCTTTGTCGTGAGGAATCAGAAGGGGCTCGGACTCGCCGGGCCGGAAAACCTCCTCACGCTGCTTAGCCAGGCCAATGACCGGCAAATCGTGCAGGCCGAGGCGGTTTAACTCCTCCACTGCCTTGCTGAGCTGCCCCTTGCCCCCGTCCACAATCACCAGATCCGGCAAACGGACGAAGGGCTTTTTCTTTTTCCCTCCTCCATGCTCCGCTTCCTCCTTCTCGATCCGCCGCATCGCATCGAGAGGATTCTCCTGTGTTGCGTCAGCCGCATCCTCACCGACGTGTTCCCGTGCCTCGAGCAGGATGCGTGAATAACGCCTCCTGATCACCTCCGCCATACTCGCGAAGTCATCCTGACCTTTAACCGTCTTGATTCGGTAGCGACGGTAGTTGCTGTTGTCGGAAACCCCGTTTCGGAAGCGCACCATCGACGCAACAATGTGGTTCGAGGAAATGTTGGAAATATCAAAGCATTCCATCACCGCCGGCTCACGCTCAAGGCCGAGATATTCCTGCAATTCTTTCACATCCTCTTCCGGATTGATCGCTTTTCCCGGCACTCCCCGCTTCCGGAACTGACGCGTCGGCCGCAGGGTCTTTTTCAGATTGTCGATCATGTCGCGAAGCTCGGCCGCTCGCTCAAAATCGAGATCAGCAGCGGCTTTTTCCATATCCTCTTCAATGGATCGAACGAGATCCTTGGAATGGCCTTCGAGAAAACGACACGCCTCCTCCACTTTTACCATGTAGCCATCCCGATCAATTCGTCCCACGCAGGGGGCAGAGCAGTTTTTGATGACGTCGTCGTGACAATGCTGAAACTCTTTCTCCCCCGGTCGCATCGGTCGGCAACTGCGAAGGCCAAATTCGCGATTCATCCAGGCAATCGTTCGTCGCAATGCGCCGGAATGGGCAAACGGTCCAAAATACCGCGCCCCGTCCTCTTTTTTTAAACGAGTCAATTGAAAGCGCGGCCAGGGTTCTTCCGGATGAACCTTCACAAGAAGAAACCGCTTGTCGTCCCGGAACGCTACGTTGTATTTCGGGCGGTACTCCTTGATGAGCTTGCCCTCGAGAAGCAGCGCTTCGGGCTCGTTGCGAACTTCGTGAATGTCGAAATCCCAGATGCTCTCAATCAGCGCCCGCGTTTTGTGCTCAGCCATCCGTTGGCGACTCGGTGTGAAATACGAGGCCAGGCGCTTCCGCAAATCACGCGCCTTCCCCACATAAATCACCGAGCCGAAGCGATCCCTGTGCAGGTAAACGCCGGGTTTGTGAGGGACGTCGCGCAGTTTTTTCTGCAGGTCCGGTTTTGCTTCACTGGGCACTTCCCAAGTTACGCCAATCGCAGCCAAAAGTATCTGATAATTTCAGCCCAGGAACTTCTCCCCTCGCAAAACGGTCACTTCAGACAGCCAGGCGATAACGGCGTAGTCCTCAAAATATTTCTCGTTCAACTCGTCGAGAATCGCATTGGCCGTTTCCTCCGCTACGAGAGTTTCAATTTTCACATTGCGCCCCTCCCAGTCGCTTGCGCGTACACCGCGAGAGCCCTGTCCTTCCACCTTGGTCAAGGTATGCCCCGTCGAACCGTGCCGTTGGATGAGCGCGACGATTTTGTCAGCAAGGAGGCTTTCCGTGACGATGGTTGTTTTTATTAAGGTAACTCTCATTTCAATATCTTCCCGCAATATTCGGCGAACACGAGCAACAGGGGAATCCCTATCGCGAGGTTAAAAGGAAACGTGATTCCCAGCGACATCGTCAAATAAATGCCGGGACTGGCTTTGGGCAAGGCGATCCGCACCGCCGCCGGAGCCGCGATATACGAAGCACTTCCCGTCATGGCCCCGAGAACGGCAGCACCACCGACGGTCATCCCCGCCAGGGTTCCGAAAACCGTTCCCAGCATTCCGTGAACCACGGGCAGGAGGCATCCGGCAACGATAATTCTCCACCCCGCCGACCTCAGGTCTCCGATCCGTCGCGCTGCGACCATCCCCAGTTCGAGAAGGAACAGGCAAAGCACGCCTTTGAATGGATCAATGAACAGCGGAGCCACCGCCTGAATTTTGTCTGTTCCACAAAGTGCCCCGATAAACATGCCACCGATCAGAAGAAAGATGCTCTTCCCGGCAACCACCTCGTGAGCCGCTTCTTTGATCCCTCCCCCGCCGGACCTGGCCTGCTGCGCGAACAACAAACCGATAATGATTCCCGGAACTTCCAGCACCGCCACGAGCGCGGGGAGAAATCCATCCGTAGCCATCTGTGCACCCTTTGCCGCCTCGATCGCAGCGAGGAAAGTAACAGCGGAAACGGATCCATAATGAGCAGCTGCGGCGGCTGCGTCGACGCGGTTCAACCGGCCCAGAATCCTCAAGACATAAAACGCCGAAACCGGCGTGATGATTCCCAGCAACAGGGTTGCTCCGAGCGGAGCCACCAGATCACCGATCGAAGTCTGCGAAATCGCAACCCCGCCCTTGAGTCCGATCGCAAAGAGCAGATAAATCGACAGCCCCTGGTATATCGCGTCCGGAATTTCCAGGTCGCTCTTTACCCAGTGGGCAATCATTCCCAGAAGGAATGCGAGAACGACAGGTGAAACGAGATTTTGAATGAGTAAATCCATCTAATTTGGCCACTGAGAATTCCCGTCCGGCTGGCTCAACACGGTTTGGCCGGCGACCCGACCCTGTTGAATGTCTGATTTAACCCTGTTTGCCCGGTTCATTCGAAGAATGGGAAAAATTTACGCAGGAGAAGATTCCACTTTCTTTTCCTCATCACCCCGGGGCCCTAACAAACCTCCATCCAGGGCGTGCTCGTCGACGTCGTTCCGGGGCTTGCATGCCATGCGCAGAACGACTACACCGACAATCGCTGAAAGAAATGAACCTGCGAGAATGCCGAGCCGATCATCGACTGCGTAGTCCGGTCCTCCACCACCCTCAAAAGCAAGTGATCCGATGAAAAGGCTCATCGTAAAACCGATACCACACAATGCCGCGAGACCGTAGACCTGGGACCACGTCACTCCGGTAGGAAGCCGGGCTATTCCGAGTTTCACCGCCATCCAGGCAAAACTGAAAACTCCGATCTGCTTCCCCGCAAACAGTCCCAGGGCAATCCCCAGCGGCACTGGCTTCATCAGGTCAGCGAGCGACAACCCGAGGATAGGAACTCCGGCATTGGCGAACGCGAAAACCGGCAGGATCAGGAAAACCACCCAGCTGTGCAGCCCGTGCTCAAGTCGATAGGTCATCCCGGTCTTGTCATCCGCGCTTTTTCCCGTGGGGATAAATGCGGCCAGCGCCACGCCGGCAAGGGTTGCATGAACGCCCGACTTCAGCACCGAGATCCAGAGTGCAATGCCGAGCAACAGGTAGGGAGCCATCGTCCGCACGCCCATTCGATTGATGGCAAACAGCGCCGCCAGCAGAATGGCCGCCGCACCAAGGGACGCCATCGATAACTGGTTGGTGTAGAATACCGCAATGATGACGATTGCGGCGAGGTCGTCGATCACTGCGATCGACGTCAGCAAAATCTTCAGGGCAATCGGAACCCGGCTTCCCAGGATCGCGAGAATACCCAGCGCAAAGGCAATATCGGTAGCTGCGGGAATTGCCCATCCGTTGATCGCGACTGGATCGCCCCGGTTGATCCACGCATAGATTCCAGAAGGAATCGCAATTCCCCCGACTGCCCCGAACAAAGCCAGTGAGGATTTTCGCAGACTCGACAATTCGCCGAACATGATTTCCCTCTTCAGCTCCAGACCGACGAGTAGGAAAAAGACCGCCATGAGTCCGTCGTTTATCCAGAGGAGAACCGGCTTCTCGATTCCCCATTCACCGATCGTGAGGCGGGCATAGGTCGTGAGGAAAGCGTCGTACCATGCGGCCCCGGAATTCGAGACAATCAAAGCGAAAACCATCGCCGCCATAAGCAAAATGCCGGGCGTGGCCTCGTGATGAAAAATCCTGGCGATGCGATTGTCAGAAGGGGTCATTGTTTTTGTTTGCTTTGCATTATTGTTTCGTGATATAATTTACACGAAAATAAACACATGACATAAATTACATGTTTTAGAAAACATGCAAAGAAAAATGAAAAAAGACCTTCCGATTTCTGATAACATCCTGGCTGCCAACAACTTTTCCGGCTGGAGCTTTCTCACCAATCACACCCATATCCTCGTCTGTTTGACCCGGGAACCTTCCATCACGGTGCGCAATCTTTCCCTGCAGGTGGGAATTACCGAGAGGTCAGTGCAGAGAATTCTCAGTGACCTTGAGCAGTCGGGAGTCGTTACCCGGACCAAAGAGGGGCGCCGCAATCACTACAAAGTGAATGAAGATTTTCAGCTTCGCCATCCGCTAGAAGCGCAGCACACACTCGGGGAGTTGCTGGGTACTCTGAAATGAAGTGCCCCCTACCCGAACAACTCCAACGGCTCGCCGAGGTACAGTGGCATGGGTCTTCCCGCCGTGTCCATCCAGTGCGCCTCGCGAGGAAAGCCCAATACATCAAAAATCGTTGCCGCCAGATCCTCGGGTCGGCGCCCATCGGTGACGGGATGGCCGCCAAGCTTGTCGGTTTCCCCGAGAACGGCACCGCCGCAAATTCCGCCTCCGGCGAGAAGCACACTCTGCACCGCGCCCCAGTGATCACGTCCCGGTAGGGTGGCGCTTGCGAGAGTGGAAATTTTCGGGGTGCGCCCGAACTCACTCGCCACGATAACGAGCGTGTCCTCGAGCATCCCGCTTTCTGAAAGGTCGTCGAGCAAGGCTGACACGGCGCGGTCCGTCGGCGGGAAAAGGTAATCCCTCAGGTTCGGAAACGCGGCCTGATGGGTGTCCCAGGTTTCGTTATTCCCGAGATTCACCTGCACGAGCCGGACTCCCGACTCGACGAGCTGCCGTGCCATCAGGAGCGACCACCCAAATGCATTTTTCCCATATCGACTCTGCGTTTTCTCATCGACTCCGTGGACATCAAATGCCGATTGAACCTTCGGGTCCGAGAGAAGCCCGACGGCCATTTCGCGATAGCGGTCCATCCCACCCGCCGCTTCTTCGAGGTGCTTTCTCTGACCGTCGAGGATTCTTCGCAGACCGAGCCGGTCCTGAAATCGCTCAAAATCAACCGAATCGGGAAGGTCCAGGCTCACGGTGCGGAAATGAAGATCATTGCGGTCATCCGCCCCTTTGGCGTGATGAAAGTCGTAGCCGGGATAAGCCCCGTATCCTTTCGGATTGAACTTTGATGCCTCAAGAAAAAAGGGATCATTCTGCCGCCCCAGCAATCCGCCGAACTGCCCGGGAATCGTTCGCCCGGTCCGGTGAACCATTTTTTCCGGGAGAACCATTGCAGGTGGCAAGGCTCCTTCCTGTGGCAACATATGACCGGCCAGCGCCGCCACCGACGGCCAGTCCGATTCTTTCGGCTTCGTCCGGTCAAACCCAGGGGGCAGGTCCGTCCGGCCCGTCATCATAATGAGATGCCCGTCGGAATGCTCGTTCGATCCGTGGGAAAGCGACCGGCAGAGCGCCCACTTGTCACTTCGTTTTGCCAGCTCAGGAAGGTGTTCGCAGATCTGAACCCCGGGCGTCTTTGTTGCGATGGGCCGAAATTCCCCCCGGATTTCACTGGGAGCATCGGGCTTCATATCGAAGCTCTCATGCTGGGCCAGTCCCCCGGAAAGGAAAATGTAGATGACGGATTTCTTCTTCCCCCCGCCCTTCTTTTCCAGAGCCGCAAGGTGCTCCATTCCAAATCCCCCGAAGAGCCCCAGTGCTCCCGCTTTGACCGCAGCCCGTCGCGTCGACTTCGCAGCAGAGCTGTGGCGGAATGGAGAGCGGAAGTCGAGCGACATGGCGGGTCTGGTTCCTCGCGGGGACTTTCGTTATCCCACGATTCGAGTTCTTCCGTAAAGGCCTCGCTGTCACGTGTTCACGGCACCCCGACCCCGTGAACGCGTATCGGCCCGCACTGGAGAGAACCGCTGATTTTCCGTAGTCTTTTTACCGGAACCCACCACCACACCATGCTTACCATTCTTGGCGAAAATTCGGGTCGATTTTGTGACGGCGTCTCTCGCAGAGACTTCCTGCGGATAGGGAGTCTCGCCATGGGCGGTGCCAGCCTTCCTCAACTTTTGCAGGCGGAATCAACTGCCGGCACCTCCTCCCGGGGCATCAATCACAAAGCCACCATCATGATCCTTCTCCCGGGCGGACCACCGCATCAGGACATGTGGGATTTGAAAATGGAGGCCCCGAGCGAATACCGCGGTGAGTTTCGACCGATCAAAACAAACGTCCCCGGAGTCGAGATTTGCGAGGAGTTTCCCCGGATGGCGAAAATGGCGGATAAGTTTTCTTTTGTGCGGTCAGTGGTGGGTTGCGAAGGACCGCATGATCTCATGATGTGCCTGACGGGTCGCCCCGGTAGAAAAAATGTCCCTCCCGGCGGATGGCCCAGCATCGGCTCAGCAATCTCGAAGCTCGAAGGTCAGGCCAACAGTGATTGCCCTCCTTTCGTCGGACTTTCTCCGAAATGCCGCCATGACGAATGGGGCGATCCGGGACAGGCAGGATTTCTCGGCCCCTCCCACTCGGCATTCACTCCGTTTCGAGGAGGCGGAAAAGAGGACATCGTCCTCAACGGAGTCAGCATCGAACGGCTTCGCGACCGCCGCTCTCTGCTTTCCAGTTTCGATCAGTTTCGTCGCGAAATGGATCAAAGCGGTATGATGGAAGGGCTCGACACCTTCAATGAACAGGCTTTCGGAGTTCTCACGTCGAGCGCTCTCGCCGATGCAATGGATCTTACCAAAGAGGACCCGAAGCTTGTCGCAAGATACGGCACCGGCACGGAGGAACTCCGTGCCGACGGTTGCTGGAAACGACTCGATCAGTTCCTGATGGCCCGCCGGCTCGTTGAGGCGGGCGCAAGGTGCGTCACCCTCGGGTTTTCCCGGTGGGACTGGCACAGCGACAATTTCGGACGAGCCCGCGAAGAGTTCCCGATGCTCGACCAGGGGCTCAGCGCTCTCGTTCAGGACCTTCACGACCGGGGACTCGACGAGGATGTCAGTGTCGTCGTCTGGGGGGAGTTTGGACGCACCCCGAAGATCAACGACAAGGGAGGGCGCGATCACTGGCCCCGCGTCAGCTCAGCCGTTCTCGCCTGCGGAGGAATGAATCACGGTCAATACATTGGCGCGACAGACCGCCTCGGCGGAGAAGCGAGCGAACGTCCCGTGGAATTTCAGGAAGTCTTTTCGACGCTCTACCACAATATGGGAATCGATGCGCAGAACACGACCGTTGAAGACCTCACGGGGCGCCCGATGTATCTCGTCGACCCCGAATTCGAACCGATGAAGGAACTGGTGGGATGAGATTATTTTTACTTTCCATCATCCTCCTGACACAACCACTCCTCAGTCAGGAAAATCCCCCGCCTGCTCCGGTGGAACAACCGAAACTGCCGACGGCAAAACTTTCGTTTCAAATTCCGGAAGCAATCCTGACAGGACCACATTCGGGACAGCAACTCATCGTCACGAACGAAGTGAAAATCCGTCCTGACGATGTCACCGCAAAAGCTACTTTTTCGGTCGAACCGGCCAACATTCTCACCATAGACAGCCACGGCTACGCCACCCCGCTGGCCGACGGCACCGCGACTGTCCGCGCCACCCTGCCCGGTCACGGCGGCCAGCCCGCAATCACCAAAATCACGGTGAAAAACTTCGGCACTGAGCCAACTCTGAACTTCATCCACGAAGTGGTTCCGGTTTTCACCAAATACGGCTGCAACGGCGGCGGCTGCCACGGCAAATCCGGAGGACAGAACAACTTCCGGCTTTCTTTGCTCGGATACGAAGCATGGAACGACCATGAATGGCTCGTCCGGGAATCGCGCGGCCGGCGCATCTCTCCCGCTGCGCCGGAGAACAGTCTCCTCCTTCTCAAGGCTACCGGTGAAATCCCGCACGAAGGAGGCATTCGTCTCGAACGAGGGTCCGCTGACTACAACACCCTCACCCGCTGGATCAGGCAGGGCCTGCCCTACGCGCCGGAAGATGCGCCGACGGTCGATCGCATCGCCGTTTTTCCTTCGGAACGAGTCTCTTCTCCGGGCACTGATCAACAACTTGCCGTCACAGCCTATTTCTCCGATGGCTCGACCCGCGACATCACCCGCACCGCCATTTACGAAGCCAATCAGGAGGATATGGCGGAAGTCGATGGAAACGGCCACGTCGTTCTCGGAAAGAAAACGGGAACCACCTCGGTGATGATTCGGTTTCAGGAACACGTCGCGGTATTCCGCGCGACGATCCCTCTCGGCAAGCCGGTGCAGGATCTGCCGGAACCGAAAAATTTCATCGATAAAGAGATTTTCACCAAACTCAGCCTGCTCGGCCTTCCTCCATCCAACGGAATCGACGACACTGCATTTCTTCGCCGCGTCAGCGTCGACATTGCCGGCCGGCTTCCGACGGCGGAGGAAGCGACCTCCTTTCTCGCGGACACTGATCCTGACAAACGCGCCAAAAAGATCGACGAGCTGCTCGACTCCCCCGACTACGCCGCCTATTTCGCGCAGAAATGGGCCGCGATCCTGCGGAACAAACGGACCAAAGATACCTATCAGCGCGGCACCTACGCTTTCCACGAATGGCTCCGTCAAAGTCTCGCCGAAAACAAACCCTACGACCGGCTCGTCTCCGAAGTCATCACTGCATCCGGAGAGATCGGGCGAAACCCGGCCGTTGCCTGGTACCGGTCCGTTCGGGATCAGAAAGAGCAGATGCAGGATATTGCCCAGATCTTTCTCGGCATTCGCATGCAGTGCGCCCAGTGCCACCATCACCCCTACGAAAAGTGGTCACAGGATGATTACTATGGGTTCGCGGCATTTCTCACCCGCGTCGGCAGGAAAAAAGGCGAGCAGCCCGATGAGGAAATCATTTTCCACAATCGCGGAACCGCTGCGATGCAAAATCCCAATACAAAAACCGTACTGAAACCGACCCCTCTCGGCGACGATCCTCTCGATATTGCGCAGAACGAAGATCCCCGGCGCGAGTTGGCGACCTGGCTCACGGCAGCCGACAACCCCTGGTTCGCCCGCATGGCCGTGAACCGCTACTGGAAACATTTTTTCAGCGTTGGCCTCGTCGAGCCGGAAGATGACATGCGTGTCACCAACCCTGCCACGCACCCGGCACTGCTGGAGGGTCTCGCCCGGCACTTCGCCTCGAGTGGTTTCGACCTCAAGGAACTCATCCGCACGATCTGCAACAGCGAAACCTACCAGCGCAGCGCGACCCCGAACGAACACAACGTGAAGGATACCCAGAACTTTTCGCGGTACTACCCGAAGCGACTTCAGGCCGAAGTGCTTCTCGATGCAATCAACCTTGTCTCCAACTCCAAAGACAACTTTCAGAATCAACCGGACGGAGTCCGCGCCACCTGGCTTCCTGACGACAAGTTCAACAACGACTCCTTCTTTCTCACCGTTTTCGGACGCCCCGAAATGGACAGCGCCTGTGAGTGTGAGCGCGTCGCTGATGCGAACCTCGCCCAGAGTCTTCATCTCATCAATTCCGACACGATTCAGAACAAATTAAGCCACGGGGAAGGGCGCGCTGCAAAGCTGGCCAGGGCGACCTCCCGCCCTGACAAAGACAGACTGAACGAACTCTATCTTTACGCCCTCTCGAGAAAGCCTTCCGAAAAAGAAATCAAAACCGCCACCGATCACCTGCAGCGAAAGAGAGAAAGGGCAAAAGAGAAAGCCGACGATGAGCTCACGCCGGAAAAGGCCGAGCAGGAGGCTTTCGAAGACATCCTCTGGGCCATCGTGAATACGAAGGAGTTTCTCTTTAATCACTGATCGGACAAGCATGTTTGGGACACACCAACGAAGTGGATCCGGTAGTAGTTCCCACCGTCTCCCGAAACGGCACCCGGAATCATTCCCCATCCCGCCCCTGAGAAAAATGCGCTCTCTGGTATATCTATTCGGCCTTCTTCCTGGACTAACATTCGCACAACTTCCGAATATCGAGCTGCGCTCCATCGACCCTCCCGTCGTAAAAGCCGGAACAACGACCACCATCTCCGTATCCGGATCCAACACCGACGAACTTTCGGAATTGCGGTTTTCGGATCCGAAAATCACTGCGAAGAAGCTCTACCTGCCAAAGAATGATTTTCGACTGTATCCCGTCCCTGACGGAAACAAATTTGAAGTAACCATCCCGGCCGACGCTTCTGCAAAAACCGTTGAAGTTCGTGCGCTTGGCTACTTCGGAATTTCCAACACCCGCCCGCTCAAGATTGCAGCAGGTGATGCGACGATTCTTTCCGACAGTGATAAAGCCGCTCATCACAAACGGGAAACAGCCCCGAAGCTTCCACGTGAAGCATTCGCCTACGGGTTGACTGACAATAACCAGATCGACTGGTGGAAACTTTCGGCAAAGAAAGGTGAACGTCTCCTCGTCCACTGCCACGCGGAACGCATCGACTCCCAGGGCGATGCCAGTCTCAAACTGGTCGACAGAAACGGCGTCGAACTGGAATCCAATCGTGATTTTGTGGGACGCGACCCCATGCTCGATTTCACAGCACCCGCCGATGGAAACTACTGGATCGGCGTGCACGATGCTCTCTACAAAGGGAGCAATCTCCATCCCTATATTCTTCAGGTCAGCGCCCAACCCTGGATCGATGCTGTATTCCCCCCTGCCGTGCACGTGCCCAACCCTGTTACACCGGACACCCAACAGGGTAAGGTCGCACAGGCAACCCTGTTAGGTCGCAATCTCCCCGGTGGAAGTGCCGGGGAGGGGCTGGAAATCGACGGAAAGAAAATCGAAACCCTCCCGGTGAAAATTCCGATTCCGAAGAAAGAGGCACCCCCCGTATTTGAATGGAACGAACCGGCCCGTGCTTCGCTCTCCGGATTCCGCTACCGGCATGCAGATTCCAACCGGGTCAAAATCGGTCTCGCTTACGCGCCGGTCCTTTCCGTGGAAAATGATGCAGACATTCCGACTGTTGTTCCCCCTAAAGAGATCGCTTCCGTCCTCGAAAAGGACGGGGACACCGACGCTTTTCGGATCAGCACGAGAAAAGGAACCACCTACTGGGTCGAAGTCATCGCTGACCGGATCGCAGGAAAGATCGATCCCTACCTCGTCGTCGAGAAAATCACGAAGGCGGATAACGGAACGGAAACCTTTGCCACTGTTCGCGACAGTGATGATGACAACGGCAGTGGGGGCATTCATTTCCGCGACGGAACGAGGGACACAGCTCTGAGTTTCACCTCCGATCAGGACGGGGAGTATCGCATCACGGTGGAGAACCGTTTCGCCACCGGCGGCGCGGACAACACTTACCGGCTCTCAATCCGGGAAGCTCAGCCCGGCTTCGACATCATCGCGACAACCGAGCGCCCCTATCTCGATCAACGTCAGGCCTATTCCGCCGCTCCCTATCTCACACAGGGCAGCACGTTTCCCATCCGCATCTTTGCAAAACGAATCGACGGATTTGACGGTCCCATCACAATTACCGCAAAAAATCTTCCGCCCGGGATCTCCGCTCCGCCGGTGATTCTGCATGCCAAAGAGACGTCGACCCGTCTCGTTCTTGCCGCCGGTAACGATGCGAAACCGTGGTCCGGAAATTTCTCCCTTTTGGCGACCGCAAAGATCAATGGAAAAGAACGGACCCGGCCCGTGCGGAGCGGGTCTCTGACAATGGGAGTCGCGGACTACAACACCGCACGGATCCGTTCCCGACTCGAACTCGATACTCCCCTCGTCGTTACCGAACGGAAAACGAAACCTGCAGTGCGAATCGAGGCGGGAAATGATCGGAGATTCTCCGTGACGATGGGCGGGAAGCTGGAGATCCCGATCAAAGTCCTGACAGATCACCAACGAAAAGGAAACCTCGCCGTCACCGTTGTCGGTCTACGCGGACTGAGCCGTCCCCCTTCCGTAAATATCGCGGAAAAAGCAAAAGACGGGAAACTCACCCTTACCTTCACGAAGCAGAACAAAATCTTCAATCCCGAGCCGGGAACGTGGACGTTTGTCCTGAAAGGAACGGGAACGGTTGCCTTCCAACGCAACCCGGAGGCTGCAGAAAGAACGGCGGAAGAGCAGAAGCACATCGAATCGCTCGCAAAAAAAATCGCCACAGAAGCGGCGGCTGCCAAATCGGAACTGGCATCGAAAAAGAAAGCCCTCGAACAGGCGCAG
The DNA here is from genome assembly GCA_022361255.1 of Verrucomicrobiales bacterium. Taxonomy (GTDB): domain Bacteria; phylum Verrucomicrobiota; class Verrucomicrobiia; order Verrucomicrobiales; family DEV007; genus Arctic95D-9. Next base: position 29,974 of record JAKSBG010000378.1, on the reverse strand, counting down.
CAAAATTCGAACACAGCCTCGGTTGAAGCAAAAGCGGACCTCGCTAAAACCGCCGAGACGGCGAAGGCCGCCTTCGAAGAAGCGCAGAAAAAGTCGGCCGAAGCGGAGGCAAAACTCGCCCGTGCCGAAAAAGAAAAAGTCGCGGCAGCCACCCGCGCAAAGGCAGCCAAAACAGCGGCCGCGTCGAAAGATGTGAAATTTGCAACCTGGTCACTGCCGGTCACTGTCGAAGTCAAACCGGCACCGGAAAAGAAAAAGTAGGTGGATCCGAAGTGCGCATGGTTCGCCACTCTTCCATCTTTCCTAAACACTTCTGAATGACGCATTTCCGCAGGCGACGAAACCGGAACCCGTGTGCGAATCTCTGAATGCTATGAACAAAGGAACGATTGCACTCTGCTTCGCGTTTGTTGGATTGTTGACCTCACCACTCCGGGCCGAACTTCCGGTCGCGGAGCTGAAACGGGACGAGCCGGTGAATTTCGCTACCGAAGTCTACCCTTTCCTCAAAGCCAACTGCCTTGCCTGTCATAACAGTACCAAGGCAAAAGCAGACCTCATTCTCGAATCGCCGCAGGACATGATTCGGGGAGGTGATACAGGACCATCCATCGTTCCCGGCGATGCCGACGCTTCGTTTCTTTTCACCACCGCAGCCCACATCGAAGAGCCGACGATGCCTCCGGCGAACAATAAGTCGAAGGCAAAAAACCTGACACCTCAACAGCTCGCCCTTCTCAAGCAGTGGATCAACGAAGGGGCGAAAGGCGATGTTGTCTCCACTCCCGCTCCCAAATCCTGGTCTCACCTGACCGGTCCTCAACCGATTTACACCGCCGCGATTTCTCACGATGGAAGATTCGCCATCGCCGGAAGGGGCCAGAAAATCGACATCTACGATCTCCGGTTGAGTCGACACACCGCCAGCCTGCGAGACCCTGAGCACGAACATCCGACCGCCCATCGGGACCTCGTGCAGGCTGTCGCTTTCAGCCCGGACGGGACGATCGCGTCAGGAGGGTTTCGCAACGTAAAGATCTGGCAGCGTAGCAAAGCCACGTCCGGTGAAGCCATCACCCTCCCCGGCGAGACAACCGCTTCCGCTCTGGCACCCGATCGTAAAGTTACCGCCATCGGAACCTCCGACGGCACCATCTCTCTGGTAAAACGCGAAGGGGAGAAACTTGTCTCAACGCCGGTGAAAGATCACAGCGGAGCGGTCAACGATCTCGCATTTTCCCCGGACGGAAAATTTCTTTTCTCCACCGGCGCCGACAAAACAGTGAAGCGCCGTGCGGTGGCCGATCCGGCAAAATCGACTTCACTGGCTCTACCTGCTGTAGCAAATGCCCTCGCGGTGATCAATAACGGGAAGCACCTCGCGCTCGGCGGAGCGGACCAGTTGCTGCGAATTTGCGCAGCGGATCTGACAACGCCCCTCGTGATTCCCCCCGCCCCGGCCCCGAAACCTGCAGCCCCGGCCAAACCGGCACAGCCAAAACCTGCCCCGGCCAAAACCACTCCTCCCACATCTCAACCGGCAAAGGCACCCGCACCGAAGCAATCCCCCACTCCAAAGCCGACTCCTGCTCCGGAGGAAAAGCAAAACGCAGCAGGAAAGGCAAAGGAGCCGGCGAAGCCGAAGGTCACCCCACAACCGGCAGCAAAGCCCGCTCCGAAACCGGCCCCTGCTCCCAAACCTCAGCCCAAACCAAAACTGCTGGTTCAATTCAAATACCACGCTCATCCCATTGTCGCGCTGGAGCCAGCCAAAGCAGATGGAACGGAATTTCTGGTCGCCTACGCAGACGGTACGGTCATTCATTGCAAAATCGATCCGGCGAAACCGGCAGCGGTTCCCGCTCAGGTTCGGCGCATAGCCCATGGCGGAGCTCTGAGTCAGCTCGCGGTTGCCCTGAACGCTCCGGACGGGGCAAAAGTTGCCACAGCAGGTCCGACGGGAGCGGTTCGCCTCTGGAAACTGGCTGATGGAACCAAGGTCGCCGATCTTCAGGGAAATCCCGCTTTGACTCCCCGCACTATTGCCCTGCAACGCGCTCAGGCGGTTGCGGCCCGGCTTAAAGGACACTGGGACAAACAGGCTCCGGAGGAGGAAAAACTCTGGAAAGCTGAAAGCGAAAAGGCCGCGTCGTCCGGGGAAACGATCGCAAAAGCCCGCCGCGACGTAGCTTCCAAAAAGCAGACTCTTGTGGATTTGCAGCAGAAAACCCCGGCACCCAAAGAGGAGGACATTGCCAAAGCACGCGAAGCGGTCGTGACAGCAGAGCGTGCCCTGACCAGCGCGATCCGGAACCGCGAATCATCCGCCCGCCTCGCCGGCGACGCATTCGCCCGCCAGACGGCAGCTCTCGCCGCATCATCCGAAGCGGAAAACCTCGGGAAAGTTCTCAAGTCGGAAGAGGAGGCGATCCGGAAAGTCTTCAGCGAATCCGTCGGCAAGACCGGCAGTGTCGCGCTTACTTTTTCTCCCGATGGCACGACGCTGGCACAAGCTCTCAAAGAAGGCGGCTCGCGACTCTGGTCCTCAGTAGACGGGGAATGGCTCGAAGATGTTCCCGCGCTCGCCGGTGCGCAGAAGCTAGCCTTTCTCAATGACAATGATCTCGTCGCAATGACGACTGGAAAAAAGGCAGCGCTCTGGTCGCTCCCCGGAAAGTCCTGGAATCTGACCCGGACTCTTGGCAACGGAAAGGACGCAGACCCGTTCATCGACCGCGTTTCTGCCCTCTCTTTTTCCCCCGACGGAGAAACCCTTTTGACAGGAACCGGCGTTCCCTCGCGATCCGGCCAGGTGATCGCATGGAACACCGCTGACTGGACGCAGATGGCAAAAAACGAAGAAGCGCACGACGATACGATCACCTCTTTCGCCTTTTCGCCGGACGGATCACGCTTCGCCAGTTCCGGCACGGATCGCATGGTAAAAGTGTTTGAGACAGCAACAATCACCCACGAGAAGACTTTTGAAGGCCACACCAGTCATGTCCTCGATGTCGACTGGAATGCTTCCAACCTCACCCTGGTCAGCTCCAGTGCCGACCTGCAGGTGAAAGTCTGGGATTTGCTGGCCGGACAGGAAAAGTCAAAAGTCGAGGGCTTCAAAAAAGAGGTCAGCTCCGTCGCGTTTGTCGCTGACACCGACACCATTCTCGCAGCCAGTGGAGACAAGACGGTAAAACTGAACAACTCCCCCCTTCCTGAAGCGGGTGACACCTTCCAACACACTGCGGCCGTCAGTCCCGATGGGAAATGGATCATCGCCGGAGGACAGGACAGTGTATTGCGGGTTTGGGACGGCAAAGCAAAGAAGATGGTGAAAGCCTTCGCCTCGCCGGAGCCGGAATCGGCAGTTGCCTCAACGGGTGACTAGCCTACCTCGGGGGTGACTCGTCCATTCTCCACTTTCCGGGAATCGAATCCTAGCCCCCTTTCTCCGGAAAGAGAAAACTCCAGCCGGAACCACGACTGGCTGAACGCATCGTTTTACCCAATATTTCACTGGCGTTTTGTGATGATTTCGCGAGGATGGAATTTACCATGGCCATTGACATCCGAATCTTCAGCGGAACCGCTCACCAACAGCTCGCAGATGACATTGTGAGCTACCTTGGAGTGAGAAAATCCGACACGACTGTGACCCAGTTTCCGGACGGCGAGACCTTTGTGAAGATTAACGAAAACATCCGTGGCCGGGACATTTTCATCGTTCAACCGACCTGCCCGCCAACAAACGAAAACCTGATGGAGTTGCTCATCATGGTGGATGCCGCGAAACGGGCCAGTGCAAACCGGATCACGGCTGTGATTCCCTTCTTCGGTTATGCCCGGCAGGATCGGAAAGATCAGCCCCGCGTGCCGATTACCGCGAAACTCGTCGCCAACCTCCTCACCGCAGCAGGCGTCAATCGTGTTCTCACAATGGATCTCCACGCCGGACAGATTCAGGGATTCTTCGACATCCCGGTCGATCATCTTTACGCCAAGCCGGTTCTGATTCGCTATCTGCGCGAAAAAGGCATCTGCGACAACCTTGTCGTCGTTTCTCCCGACGTCGGAGGGATGAAAATGGCGCATTCCTACTCCAAAGCGCTCGAATGCCCGCTCGCGATCGTCGCGAAAAACCGCGTCAGCGCAACCGAAGTCGAGGCGATCAGCCTGATCGGTGAAGTGGAAGGGAAAAACGTCCTTCTCGTCGACGATATCTCCGAAACCGCCGGAACCCTCGTATCCGCCGCGCAGATTTGCCAGTCAAACGGGGCCAAACGCATTTTTGCCGGTGTTTCACACGCCGTTCTCGGGGAAGTCGGACAGAAGCGAATCGCCGAATCTGACATCGAAGAACTGGTTTCCACCGACAGCACTCCCTACGCTGTGGGGGAAAAAGTCACCGCCGTCAGCGTTGCCGAACTTCTGGGCGAAGCAATCCGCCGAATTCATCTCGAAGAGTCCGTGACATCTCTCTTTGACATTTCGTAGGGTTGCGCCTAAATTTCGCGCCCTTCGCCCTCCCCGCACGGGATTGGGCGTTTTTTACTCCAAGAACCTACCCTCTGCTATCATGGCAAAACAGGAAACACTTCAAGCCGAGAAACGTGAAGTCAAAGGCACGACAGCATCGAAACGACTTCGTCGTTCCGGTATCGTTCCCGCCGTTATCTACGGAGCGAGCCAGCGTGAATACATGATTCAACTCGACGCGAAAAAATTCACCGACATCGCGAAGAAGCACGGGGAGAACTTCCTTGTGAATCTCGAAATCGACGGCGCGGAAGAGAAGTCCAAACTCGCGATTGTGCAGGACACACAGAAAGATCCTCTTACCCACCAGTTGGTTCACGTCGACTTTCGCGCGGTGAGCGAGACAGACACGATTCACGCGGTTGTTCCAATCCACCTCACCGGTGAGCCCGCGGGTGTGAAGTCCGGCGGTATTCTGGAACAACTGATCCACTCTATTGAAATCAACTGTCGTCCCGGCGATCTTCCCGAATCGATCGACAACGACGTCAGCGAGCTCCAAATCGGTGAGTCCCTTCGTGTCGGAGATCTCAATCTGCCTGACGGAGTCTCTGTTAAGATGGATGACGAAGTTCTCGTCGGCCTGGTCACTCAGACCCGTGCAGCTGTTTCAGCGGGAGGTGACGAAGGCGAAGAAGGTGCTGCTGAGGGCGCTGAAGATGCGGCTGAAGGCGAAGGTTCCGGCGACTCTGCTGAGTAATTTTCGATGCCCTTCAGGTATACCATTTGATTGGAAGAACCCCGGTTTCACCACCGGGGTTTTTTCTTGTTCAGATGAAACTCTCCGTCGTTATGCCCGCCCGGAACGCGGAGAAGACGCTCGAAGCATCGGTTGAAAGCATCCTCATACAAAGCCGGGCCGACTTTGAATTTGTCATCGTTGACCACCGGTCCACAGACCGCACCTCCGATATTCTGGAGGCTCTCGCGGGGAGAGATCGGCGCATTCGCCTGTTCCGCCACGAAGGGACTTTCGTCGAAGCCGCCAACCTTGCCTGGAGAAGTGCCGAAGGCGATCTCATTGCCCGCATGGACAGCGATGATATTGCCCATCCTGACCGTCTTGCGAAGCAGCTCGATTTCCTTGATAAATTCCCTCACCTTGCGGCGTGCGGAACCGGGGTCAACATCGTCAAACGCGGGAAAAACGGGAGACCGGAGCCCGCTGACGGTGGCTACCAGAGATACGAAAACTGGGTCAATTCCGTAATTTCGCCTGCATCCATTTTTCGCGAGCGATTCGTCGACAGTCCGCTTCCGAATCCCACCGCGATGATACGGCGCACTGTTCTCGAAGAACTAGACGGTTACGCAGACCCTGTGTGGGCCGAAGACTACGACTTCTGGCTGCGCCTGCTTGAAAAAGGCCACCACCTCGGAAAGGTCGGCGAACCCCTCCTTGACTGGTACGACGCACCGGAACGTTCCACCCGTCAGATCGAACGATACGAACTGAGCCGTTTCCAGGAAGCAAAAGCCCATTTTCTCTCCCGCCTCGACCGGGTCAGGGAACTCGGCGTATCGATCTGCGGCGCGGGACCAATCGGAAAGGAAATGGCGCAACTTCTCGAAGCGAAAGGCGTTCATGTCGCGGCATTTTACGAAGTCAACAAGCGCCAAATCGGAAATCAAATCGCTGGAATCCCGGTCTGCGATCATGCCGCCGCGGCAGAGCAAAAAGGCCACACTGTCCTGCTCAGCGCCGTGGGACAACCCGGTGCGAGAGAACGCATTCGCAAACTTCTCCGGGCAGCGGAATACCGGGAGGGGGAAGACTTTTTCTGCGTCGCCTGAGCCGGGGATTGCATTTGCGGTGGCCCGCTCCCGGCAGTAGATTCGGCGCGTTTCAACAGGGTTCCGTGGAGCACTCAACCCTGTTACCTCGCCGACCAAACCCTGTTACCTGCATGCCCACCCGCACTCGTTTTCGCCCCTGCATTGATCTGCACGAGGGAAAAGTGAAGCAGATTGTCGGGGGAACCCTCGACTCGCAGGAGTCGGAGCTGGAAACGAATTTCGTCAGTGAAAAAGACCCCGCATGGTTTGCGGAGCTCTACGCGTCCGATCAATTGCGCGGGGGTCATGTCATCAAGCTGGGACCCGGGAATGACGAGGCAGCACGGTCGGCTCTCGCGGCCTGGCCCGGAGGTCTGCAAATCGGCGGAGGGATTTCCCCGGAAAATGCGGCGGAATGGCTCGATGCCGGCGCGTCGCACGTGATCTCGACGTCCTGCCTCTTTGACTCCGATGCCCGTTTCCGGCCGGAAGTTCTCGAGCGTCTCGTTTCGGAAGTCGGCGCAAAACAGCTCGTCATTGATCTGAGCTGCCGGCGACGGGACGATCGCTGGATTGTGGCAATGAATCGCTGGCAGACCCCGACTGACCTGGAAGTGACGCACGAAACGCTGTCGCACCTGGCTGACTCCTGCGACGAATTTTTGATCCATGCCGCTGATGTCGAAGGCAAATGCGACGGCATCGACGAGGAGCTGGTGGAGATGCTCGGAAAATGGGGGAAGAAACCCGTCACCTATGCGGGTGGCGCTTCTTCACTGGCAGATCTCGATCTCGTGAATCGACTCAGTGGCGGCAGGGTCGATCTCACGATCGGAAGTGCTCTCGATATCTTCGGCGGCAGCGGCGTAACCTATCGTGATTGTGTTGCCCACAATCAGGCCGATTGATTCTCCACATTTCGCGAACAGATTCCCCTCACCTCTACGCTTTACCCACAATGATACGTACATCCCACCTGCCTTTCGCGCTGATCGCATTCGCGACCTCGTTGTTCACACTCCCGTTTCTGTACAGCCAAAATGCGCCGGCTGACGAAAAAAACGCTCCCATTCCTCTCCCCCACGAAAACAGCGATATTCCGACCGACTCCGCTGTCACCTGGGGACTGCTCGAAAACGGACTTCGCTACGCCATTCTGCCCAACGCCGAACCACCCAACCGTGTCAGCATGAGATTGTATGTCGATGCCGGTTCGCTGATGGAGGCCGACAACCAGCAGGGTCTCGCCCATTTCCTCGAACATATGGCCTTCAATGGCACAGAGAATTTCCCTGCCGGGGAAATGATCGAGTATTTCCAGCGTCTCGGGATGGGATTCGGAAATCACACGAATGCCCATACTTCCTTCAATGAAACGGTCTACAAACTGGAGCTTCCCAACTCCGAGCAGGCTATGTCGGACGAGGCGATGAAACTGCTGCGTGACTACGCCGACGGCATGCTGCTCGATCCCGATGAAATTGACGACGAACGCGGCATCATTCTCAGTGAGAAACGCACCCGCGATTCTGTGAGTTGGCGCACGTTTGTCGAGCAGTTCAAATACGCTCTTCCCGAGAACCTCGTCAGCCGGCGCCTCCCCATCGGAACGGAAGAGGTGATCGAGAATGCTCCCCGTGAGCGCTTCGTCGAGTTTTACGAAAACTGGTATACCCCCAACCGCATGGCTGTAATCGTCGTAGGCGACATCGAAGTAGAGGCTACGGAGAAGCTCATCAAAAAGCATTTTGCTGACATGCCGGCACGGGAAAAGCGCCCTGCCCCGCCGCTCGGGATTGTTTCGAGCCGCGGCTTTGGAGCGCACTACCATTTTGAAGAGGAGGCCGGAGAAACCAGCGTTTCGATCGAAGCATTGAAATCCCGCGTCAACCCTCCTGACAACAGCGAACGGCGCCTCGAAGATCTGAACCGGATGATCGCCACCCGGATTATCAACCGCCGGCTCGAACGAATCGCGAAAGAAGAGGATTCCCCGATCAGCGCAGGAAGTTCGCATGCCGATGACTTCTACGACCTCGGTTTCGCCCTTACCGCTTCGATCGAAGCCGACTGCAAACCGGAACAGTGGAAAGACGCACTCGCCCTGATCGAGCAGGAACTCCGCCGCGTCCTTGAGTTCGGATTTACCGATGCAGAGCTGACCGAAACCAAAGCTCTCATCACCCGTCTCTACGAAGATGCCGCCAAGCAGGTTGCGACCCGGAAATCCCGCGATCTGGCCAACCAGATTGCACGACGCATCGGAAGTCGTCGCATTTTCACGAATCCCAAAGAGGACCTTCCTCGAGTGATGAAAGCCCTCGAAAGCGTCACGGCAGAGACAGCGAAAAAGTCACTGACAGATCTCTGGGGAACCGCCAATGAAACGCTCGTTTTCATCTCCGGAAACGCGAAGATCGAAGATCCCGTCGCTACGATTACGAAAGTGTTTGAGAACAGCACGGCCGTGGCCGTGACTCCGCCCGAAGAAAAAGAAATCGGAACCTTCGCCTACGATGACCTCCCCGCCCCCGGTGAGATTGCGGAGCAGAAAGAGATCGAGGATCTCGAGGTGACCCAGCTTCGTTTTGCAAACAACGTCAGGGTGAACCTGAAAGTTACAGACTTCGAAGATGACACCGTTTACACAAAAGCCCGGATCGGAGCCGGACTGATCACCGAGCCGACTCCCGGGCTTTCTGTTTTTCTCGACAGCGTCCTCGGAGGCGGCGGTCTTGAAGCTCATAGCGATGACGAATTGAAGCAGATTTTTGCAGGAGAATCGGTCTCCGTCGGCTTTGGCGTCGACGATGACGCGTTCAACCTGAGCGGCCAAACCACTCCCGATGACCTCGAAGCGCAGCTAAAATTGATGCGCGCCTACATCACGAATCCCGGCTTTCGCGAGGAAGCGGCGACAGAATTCCGGCGCTCACTAGATTACATCTACCAGCAACTCGAGCGGACACCGGGCGGATTTGCCCAGGATGAAGTGGCGCAGTTTCTCCACAGTGGAGACGACCGTTTCGGCTGGCCGGATCGTGAAGCCCTTGAGGCACTGACCATTGATCAGGCGAAAGAATGGGTCCTGCCCGAACTCGGAAAAGGGTACCTTGAATTGACCATTGTCGGAGATTTCGACAAAGAAGCAGCGATCAATGCGATATCCTCGACCTTTGGAAATCTTCCGGAGCGGGACAAAGAAAAACCTGACTACTCGGAAGAGCGCCAGGTTTCTTTTCCTGCAGCAACCAGCAAGGTCTTTGAATTTGATTCCGAAATTCCGAAAGGGATGGCCGTGGTTCACTGGCCAACGACACATATCTACGACATCAAGAAAACCCGTCGGCTCAGTATGCTGTCATCCGTTCTCGATGACCGGCTCCGGGTGAAAATCCGGGAAGAGCTCGGCGACGCTTACAGCCCTTTCGCCCACAACCTCCCGAGTACCACGTGGACAGACTACGGCTATCTTTTCGCCTCCGTGACGATTGATCCGGATCAGGCGGAGTCAGTCACCCAGGTGATTGCCCAGATTGGCGATGACCTCGCTGCCGGGGACACCATCACCGAGGACGAACTGGAGCGAGCCAAGAAACCACAGATCACTCAGATCGAGGAAATGCGCCGGACGAACCGCTACTGGCTCGGCAGTGTTCTGGAAGCTTCCCAGGAATATCCGGAGCGCCTTGAATGGTCCCGCTCCTTCGTCGACGATTACAAAAACATCACTGTCGATGAAGTGAACGCGCTCGCGAAAGAATACCTCAGCGAAAAAACCCGGGTTGCCGTGGTTATCACGCCGAAGAAGGCCGAGAAAGAGGAGGAGTAACTCTCTCCCCCGCTGCCGTCGTCTCCTGCGAAATAACGATCCGGGAGACGACGTAAAACAGAAGGATTCCATTCAACACTTCAGAATCAAAGAAGGTGTTTTCGAAGAACCCCGAGACGAGGAAAGCCACGACTGGCGGAAAAAGGATCATTGCGAACCGCGATCTAAGAGCCTCGTAGGCCCAGAATCCGCAGAATCCCAAAAACGCCAGCCCACCGAACAAACCGGTCCCCGCAAAGGCCTCCAGATAGTTGTTGTGGGAGTGACTCTCGAAATAGATCATTTCCTGTTCAGGTGCAACTCCCACAGATTTCGCGGGCGGCAGGCCGTATTGTTTTTTCCGTTCGACTGACTGCGGTTCGAATTGATTAAAGCCGACTCCGAAAAGTGGATTATCTGCGAAGGCAAGGGCCGACGCAGTCCACTGATTCAGGCGAAGCGAATTGTGGAACATGAAGTAGCGGGACTGATCTCCGCTGCCGAAGTGATCTTTGCTGGTGTAGGCAAGAAAGGAAAGAGCGATCACAAACAGGGCGATCACCGTTTTTCTGGAGTGCAGGAATGCGAGCACGAATAGTCCTGCGGCTGCTCCCAACACAGCCCCTCGGGTGTAGGTGAAATAAAGGCAGATCCCGGAAAAAACTGTCGCGGCAGCGAACACCCAATGGGGAATCCGCGTAATCCGTTTCACGGCATTTGGAGAAATTGCCAGCGCCGCCAGCACAACGGATGACAGCATCAACAAATGCGCAAAGGTCATCACCTGCCCGAACAAACCCGACACCCTGCCTTTGTATCCCACCTCGTTTAGAAGCGGAATCTTCCCCCACCAGAGAAAAGAGGCAATTCCAATCAATCCTGCGCTTACCATCGCGATGAGCCATGCCCCGAGCGCGAGGTCCCGGAATCCCCTGCTTTCAAGAAAAAGTCTGCGGGTTGTAACGATACCGAGCAGCAGCAATCCTATCAGCTCATATCTCAGTTTTCTTCCGTGCCCGATCGAGTCGGATACATCGGTCAGGTTGGCCAGGATCGAAACGATCGCGAAAGCGACAAACCCGATCAAACACCATGTACTCCGGGAGAAATTACTGCTGTCCCATTTCCCGTCTTTTCTGATCAGGGCAGAGACAATAGCAACTGCCAGCAAAGCCTGCCCCGCTCCAATGAGCTTGTTTCCCCAGAAGGTTGCCAATGTGAGGGCCAGCAAAGAAGCCCCCATCCACTGCCATGTGCTTCCTACCCCCTTGTTGACAGGAGTTCGTTGCAAGGTGTTCGACATAAGGTCTTAATTCGGTCAGACGGACGCCTTGCTGCTATCGAGCAAGCGGCTCTCCGGAATGAGCGAATGCACGTATTCGCGGATCTCGTCGTCTTTCTGGTCATCTATCAACTGGAAGAGATGTCCGATGTCGATTCGTTCAGCGTCCCGGTCTTCCTCACGCTTCACCACCCAGATGCGATCCACCTCGGTCCGGGCCACATTTTCATCGTTGGTGAGCAATTCTTCGTATTCTTTCTCTCCGGGCTTTAATCCGGTGTAGGAGATGGGAATATCGACGTCCGGAATAAATCCCGACAGCTCAATCATTTTCCGCGCCAGAGTATCGATCTTAACCGCTTCCCCCATTTCGAGCACGAGGATTCGCCGGTCATCTTCGATCGCTCCTGCAGCAAGAATGAGCTCAACGGCCTCCGGGATTGTCATGAAAAACCTGGTCACCTCGGGGCTGGTGACTGTCACCGGTCCTCCCGCCGCAATCTGAGCATGAAAGATGGGAACTACGCTTCCACTGCTCCCGAGAACGTTTCCGAACCTGACCGCCTTGAAATTCGTTTTGCTCGGACGGCTTTCTATCACAATTTTTTCGGCAAGCCTCTTGCTCGCCCCCATCAGGCTGGTTGGTCTGACGGCCTTATCCGTGGAAACGAGGACAAAATGGTCAACACCTTCCTCCTCGGCAACCGTCGCAGCGACCTGGGTGCCAATCACGTTGTTCTGGAAACAGGCAGCCGCGTTTCTTTCCATGAGGTCAACATGCTTGTAAGCAGCCGCATGGTAGAGAATATCAATGCCCTCCGCATTTCGCATCGCCCTGCGAAGATGTTCGCTCTGCCGAACATCCCCGACAACTGCCGTCAGGGCTACTCCGCTCTCCTTTGCCTTGCGGGATAATTCACGCTCGATCTCGAACAGACCGAACTCTGCGCTGTCGAACAGAACCAGGGCAGAGGGCTGGAGCCCCAGAATCTGCCGGGCAAGTTCCGAACCAATGCTGCCACCGGCACCCGTCACGAGCACATGTTTGCCGGAAATGGAAGCCCTCAGCCTTTCCAGATCAAGATCATAGGCGGGGCGGGGCAACAAATCCTCAATCGCCACCCGACGAATCCCGGATACGTCCAACCGGCCGGAAGCAATATCATCCAGTGAGGGAACAATGCGGTAGGTGCACCCCAGTTTGTGTTCCGAAAGGGTATCAACAACCGGCCGCATCTTACCGGGTGCCGTGAAAGGCGGCAGGAACAGCAAAGTCGATATGTCCAGTTTTTCGACGAGTCCGGCAACCCTCTCCACCCCTCCGTAGATTTTTATGCCCCGCATTTTCGATCCGTGATCCCCGTCCTTCTCCGATACCAATCCTACGACCTGGCCCAGTTCGGAGAGGTTCTGGCGCATACTCCGGAGCAAAACATCAGCGTGATCCGGCTCCCCGACCATCAGGATACGCGGCAGGTTGCCGCCGCCTTCCTTTCCGAGAGGGTTTCGCGACTCCCGATAGAGCCGGACAACACCCCTACCTCCGATTTCCCAGAGGAGAAGAAGCAGAAAGCAGATCACCAACACACTCCTGGGAAAGAGAAGGAAGGTAAACCCGTTTGCGATGAATATCGCGAGGGCGGCAACAAGGGTACCTGTGCTCAGGGCTATCGCAGTGATGAGACAATCCCGCAAGGTGAAGAACCGCCACAAGCCCTTGTACAGCCCGAACGCGAAGAGACATCCGAGGTATGACAGAAAAACCCAGGGAAGCATCTCCCTGCTGATTTCGCTTCTGACAGGAGAGACATCAAAATCAAAACGCAGCTGAAACGCGAGCACGTAGGAAACGACTATCCCGACTCCATGAAAAATGAACGCCAGCAGACGTCTCGTTGAAGACGACTTCTTTAAGAATTTGCGGAGCGACTTCATTAAAATTGCTTCAATTTTCGAAAATCCCGTCACTGGCTTATTGTTTCAAATCACGCAACCGTTCAGGACGGGAGAAGGAATACACTCAGGGATCGGGGGAATACAGTTCTGTAGCGCCTGTTCAGGCTGGAAAAAAGCTGGAAAACGGGCTCATTTGTCAGACTCAGGACCCTTGTTCTTTCCCGCTCACGCGATCCTGCAAAGATATCGGAGAAAAGGTCCTCATCAAGAGCTTAAGGTCGAACCAAAAGGAACGCTGACGCAGATATTCGGCATCGCAATCGGCGAGTCTCACGGGATCAGACATGTCAATTCCTGACACTTGCGCCAATCCAGTGATACCGGGAAGCACGGAATATACGCCGCGTGCATCGCGCTCCTGAATCAACTCCTCCTGAGAAGGCAGGCACGGCCTCGGCCCGACGAAATTCATTTCCCCCCGTAAAATATTCCACAGCTGCGGCAGCTCATCCAGTTTCGACGCCCTCATGATCTTTCCCGCGCGCGTGACGGCGGATCGGGAAACTTCGTGAGTCCCGCGCTGTGCGGTTCCCGTTTTCATCGTCCGCAACTTGAGGCATCGAAATTCCCGCTTCCCTTTTCCTACTCGCGGTTGGGAAAAGATCGCTCCGCCCGGGGAATCAAAACGGACCCAGAGGACCAGGAGCCCGATTAGAGGAGCCCCCGGAATCAGGAGGCCCGCTGCGACGATTCGCTGAAAAAGATGACTCATTCAAAAGGCGGTTTTCAGAAGCTTAGGAGTTGCGAATGGAATTTATGATTCCCATACGGGTGGAGACAGGTGGAGTCCACGAAAATTCCGTCTCCACTTTTGTCGTGTTGAGAACGAGATCGCCGAGCATACCGTCTATCAATCGCTTTTTTCCACAAGCTCTTAAGGCCAACTCCAGAAGGCCTACAGGAACAGGGATGAGTCGCAACGGTTTTTCCACCCCTTCACTGAGAGCATCAAGGATTTCCGGCAGAGACACCGTCCCCGGATCAGCAACATTGTAGGTTCCCGAATTTCCACCTGATGCCGTCTCAATCAGAATCCGGTAGACCAGATCGGCCAGATTTTCGACCGAGAGAAGGGATCGTCTGTTTCGGACAAGCTTGAAGGGCAGCGGGATCCCTTTTTCCGCGATGGACTGGAGAAAGCCCCAGTTGCCTTTTGCTCCACTGCCATAGATCAGAGGCGGCCTGAGGTTAACGCCTGTGCATCCGCTCCCACTCAGCGTCAGAACCTCCTGTTCAGCTGCCAGCTTGGAGAGCGCATAAGCGGATGCTTTCTCCGGATCGGCTTCCGCCGTCTCGTCGACCGGGTCGGAAGCGCGGGTGATTCCGCTGGCTGCGATACTACTGATATGGACAAAGGTTCGCGGACCGCCGGCGGAACGAACCGCATTCACCAGGTCGCGGGTTAAGTCCCTGTTCCCCGCGAACATTCTCTCCCGATATTCACTCGCTCCTTTCTCCCGGAAATGGGCAGCACCCGCCGCATGAACCACGGCATCGAACTCGCTCAAATACGGCCTGAGAGAGCGGCCGTCCGTATAAGAAATCAGGGAATCCTTGTCCGGATTCCCTGTCCTTTGCGCGCCGCAAACCGTCATGCCCCTGTGCCGCAAAGCAGGGATTAGATGGCTTCCGACGAACCCGTTAGCACCTGTGACCAGAACCCTCAAAATCAAGCAGCAGGAATCCCGGACAGAAAATCAGAGAACGCCCTCCCCAGTTTTCCCCAATCACCGTGTTCTTCCACGTAGCGGCGTCCCCGACTTCCCATAACTTCCCTCTCTTCCCTGGAATTCTCACAGAATGCTACAAAAAGTTGATGAAGCGCGGCAGGATCTGTGGCGGCCTGAGCAAGACCTCCCCCACTCTGCGAAACCGGATCAAACCCGGTTTCCCCTGCCCACAGTACCGGTTTCCCAACCGCAAAATATTCCCAAACTTTGTTCGGACTGACGCCATGCTGGTATACGGGGACGCTGTTCCAGAGAACCAGAGCTGCATCGACCCGTGAAAGAAATGCCGGCACTTCCGATTTCTCAAGCCGGGGAAGAACACGAAAAACCGGATCGTCACTCGACTGCTCCGCTTCCTCGAGAAGCCCTTTCTCAGATCCGCTTCCCACAAGAAGGATTCGATAGGGGATCTCCACGCCCTGTTCTTTTTGCCAGTTCTGCAGATCGACCAGCTTTCTCAGGGCGTTGGGAGGTCCCATCGCTCCCGCATACCCGATCACGACGAGTCCCGATTCGCGAATTCTCTCAATCGCTTCCCGGTGTGGCTCCGGCAGCGGCAGTTCGACACCCTCTTTCGATTTCTTTACCCAAACCCCGTTCGGGATTTCCGCAATCTTCACTCCGGAACGCCCCGAAAGCTGTTCCCGGAAATAGGGTGTCGCTCCCGGAAGCACCGATACGAGACCGTCACAATTCCGGTAGGCAGACCGGATGAGAAAGGAAACCCACTGGATGAAAGGATGAAACGACGAAACTCCGCCCAGCTGAACAACCGATTCCGGCCAGATATCACGAATCTCCAGAACGAACTTCACACCATAGCGCTTCTTCATTCGAATAGCGGCTACCGCTACCCACGGATGCGGAAGAGATGCCACCACCACATCAGGACGCTCCTCTTCCGGCACCTCATTTGCGATCCTTTCAACCCCCCTGGCAAAATCCCGCATGTTGCCAATGCGACTCCACCCGTTCCCCTGATAGGGACGACAGGGAATTGCCGAAAAAACGGCGCCCGAGTCATCGGCGGCATCCCCGCTTCCCACATGAGGAGACAAGTGATGATGAGAGGCGAAGAAAACGCGCACTTGAAATCCGTTTCCGGATAACACGTTTGCCAAAGCCGCCGCACGACTGAATCGACCGAAACCTTCCGGCCCGCCGTAGTGGTGCAGCATCCAGATTCTCTTCGGCATCCGTCCCCCTTCTTTTTTCAATCTCCAGGACTGTTCGCCCGCAATTCCGAGACTACCTCAAGCGGGTGCTCTTTTTGCCTCCCCTTCCGGAAATCGAACGGGCAGCCCGCAGCAAAAAGAATGCCGGGCGCATCGCCTTGCGAATCCATCCATATTTCGAAACGAAGGCGCGGAGAGAATTCAGTTTGCTCTCGCTCACTTCAAGCTCATCGAGCAGAAGATTCAGTGTCTTCTTACGGGACTGGTCACACATTTCGTAGACCCGTTTCGCCACTTCAGGCTCCAATACTTCCTCCAGCGAATAGTCACAGGGGAAAATCGGCGGCTGCGGTGATCTCCCCATTTTGATTCTCGATACACTCAGGTGATTGAACCCCGTAGTTCCAAAACCAAGGCGTTGTTCCCTGTCCTCCCCCTCGCGGATTACCGGCTTTCTCTTGAGTCCATCCTGAATGCTGTAGAAGATCCAGCCATCCACTCCTCTCTTCACCTCTTCTTCTTTCAGAAAGTCGAGGTAACGGGTTCGAGTTGCCATGTTCGGGCAGCAGGGGTGGTGGGTCCAACCCTTTCGCGGAACCGGCAGGGGGGGCTTTTCCCCTCCGCGAAACTCTGACCACGTTTCAAAATTGAAATCAAAGAAGAGCATGTTCTTCCAGTGGAACCAGTCGCAGTCCGCATCATTTTTCAGCGCCTCCCAGGAAGAGGCGAGACGGTCCGGGTGAGGAAAATCGTCTACTCCCTGCAGCAGGAATACCTCTGAAGTGTCGCTGAGAGAATCGCGTATCTGAATCCATTTCAGAGACAGGGGAATCCACTCCTCCAGTTTGACTACCTCAATTCTCCTGCAGCCGGCCGACTGGAGAGGCTCCCGCATTTCCTCAAGAAGCGCCTCGTCAATCGAATCGTCCTCCTGACAAATCACAACCTCCCAGGGAACCGGAACACCTTTCTGCTTCGAAAGGCCCAACAGGGACAGCCAACTCACATCTTTCGACTGGTAAGCGGGAACCCCCACTGAAAGGAGGATTGGTTCATTATCAGAGCTCATAAAATTCGATTGTGCGTAATTATAATCCGGCTTTCAGCAGGGATCTCACGAAAGGAACAGAGGGGGCAAAACCCGAAAGAACTTCCCTCTTTTTTACGGAATGGACGGTAATTTCGCCCGTCTCTTTCCGGGTTCGCAAGGCCGGAACGGCAGCCTCGCAAAACGGGGCCTTACCGCCCCGGATCAGGACCGTCCAGTGTCCAGCAGGAAGAGTTGTCAGCATTTTCCAGCTGTTCAACCGGACCGGGGGCTCCGACAGGAGCCGGGAAAAAAGGAGAAAATACATCGCCGAAGCAAAGGGCTTCCCCGCGATCAAAGTCAATCGATGCAGAAGGCTGTTGAAGGGCCGGCGCAGCCTTCCTTTGAATTCTGCGAGATACAATCCGCAACCTGGCGACGGAGCGGAAAACTCAATCTCCCACTCCATGCAGGCCTGGGCCTTTCCCCTCTTCCCCGTAACGCCCCGGGTAATCTCCCTGCCCTGTATCTCAACCCCGTCTTCGAGGAAACAGCAGGCACCGCTTTCCTCGTCCGGTTGCGGTTCAAACGAGAACGCCTGATTGTCCCCTGCCTGCAGGATTCCCCCTGTCGCTCCCGCACCTCCCGGATCGACAGCGCAGACGGTCCAGTCTCCAAATTCTTCCCGGGCGCCGGCCTTTTCGTGGGGTGGTGAATCGAGAAGCAAAGCCGGGGAATGATTCTGTCCGCCCCCGGCCATTTTTCGCCAACTCCAGTTTTGAAAGAGACTTCGATACTTCGAACCAGCCCCCAGCAGGAGCGTATCTCGTTCGCGGGATATCGAAAAGCTCTGGTCGAAGCCATCCTCCCCCTCCCGAAGGGCAGAAATGTGCTCCGCCTCTGCCTTCAATACCCGGGTTGTCGCTGAATGAGGATAGGAAAGCGTCACCGTCCCGGTCCCTTCGAAACCGCGAATCGAAGGGGTATCGACCCAGTACTCGGGATGAACCAGAACCTGCCATCTTTCCTCCTCACTTTTCTCAGCCTCGAGGGGAGTACCGCTCCGGACCCAGCTTCCCCCCGAATCGGAAAAGTAGCGGTCACAGGGGACGTGTGCAGCATGATAGAGGTAGCCATGACCGGACATCTCTACCTGCCAGAGATCCTCTTCTGATCCCCGGAGACTGGCCACCTTGTGATTCGCGGGATAGCGCAACTGGTACCTCTCTCTCGGATCACGAACTCCTTCTGCTGAAATACCGGTTTCCGTATCCATGGGGTCCCCGCCCCTCAATTCCCGAGCCATCCAGTAGTTGGCAAAGCCTCCCTTGTAGCAGTCGGGATCACCATGAGCCGCCCACCCTGTCAGATCCACTCCGGCATTCGTAAGATCATTCGTCTGCCTTTTGATTCCCTCCTCCATGGAATCCACTTCACCCCGGTACCATTCCGCTACCACATTGCAGTGATAGCCCACCTCATGCCCCCATTCCTGAAACATCCGGCATGCTTCGGAAAATCCGTCCGCACCCCAGTATTTCGTGGTGGGCAACAGATAGTAGGTGGAACGAATTCCGAATTCCCTCTCGACTTCAGCCATGGCCAGGGCTGCTTCGAGGGAGTGATCGACATCATGCCTCAGCCCGATCCCCGTGAGCCCGCTGTCGGACGCCATTTCCCGCATCGGCACAGTCGTGCCGAAAAATTCGAGGAAAGTCCTGTAACGGTCACGAATTCTCATAAAAAATGCGATGTCCTCATCCGTAAACTTCTGTGGAATAAGTTAACGAAATCCAGCATTCATTATGCCGACACCGACCAAACCCCATAATCTCGTATCTATTGAGACACTCTTCCTCTCTGGATTATTCTGAAAACAGTCGTCTCAAAAATCGTGAAAACACGCTTTTCCCCTCAGTTGAATGAATTATCTCAATATTCGAAACTTCAGGAAGGTTACGGGTGAAAATCGGGCGGTTGTATGTCTTTCCGTGAACGCCATATACCTTCGACTGCTCAACGTCTAATTCATAAACCGAAAACCCTTTCTCAATAAAGTAATTACGCTGAAACTCAGCCGCTGAGTTCTCAGTGATACCACGAGGCACTCCGTTCCACGGCGACAACCAGGACCATCCATCTTCGCCAATCATATTCGTGAGTGAATCCAAAAATTTTCTGTGCTCATTTTCGTTGCCCACATACCAAAATGCATTGAAAGAATATTTACAGAACACCCCGTCAAAAACCCTCTCTGCAATCGGATTTGAAGCAAGTTCCTGGAGGCATGCCTCTGATACTGTATACCCCCGGTGCCGACCAAGGGCAACGACAGCAGGATCAATATCAATCGCAGTACAATTGGAAGCACCACGTTCTTCTGCAATAGTGCAGAAATCAAACTGCCCGGGACCGAGATCAATCACACTTCTCCCGTTTAAATCCACACTTGAAAGAAAATCTTCAAATATTCGATTAAAGGGTTCCCTCTTCCTCTTAGGATCCCGAACATTCGGCTGTCTGGCCTTCGAAATAATTTCTATCTCCTTAGGGTCCGTTAACATAGTAATTAGTCAGTTTAAGTAAAACCTGTCACTTTAATTCGCATCGACATAATCTCCTTGATGGAAGAACCGAGTGAGAAAATCTCTTCCTCCAACGATTTGTTGACAAAGCTCAGCAACTCCCCTCAGGGCTCCATATTCATACCTCTGTGAGAATAGAGAATGGCCGAGTCACACATACCCCAACGTGTCGAGAAGATCGCCTGCAACAGCATAAATCTCCTTTAGATGGTCTTCATTCAGATCCTTTTTCCACCGTCCAATTTGCGAAGTATCAATCGGCCTGCTGATTCGCTCTCCGGAAAGGTGGTTCGTTTTAAAAATAGTAAGATCCTGTTCATTGTGACTTTTCATCCGGGGATCGATCGGCTCACCGAGAAACTCACAAATCTTGTCGATGTACTCATCCGGATTTTCCGCCAGTGCCTCGTAGGGAACCTGCATGCAATGATCAGGGCTTTCTGTCGCAAAGGCTTCAAACTTTCGATACGTCTGCACCCAACCTTTCGCAATTTCCTCAGCCGTTTTATTGAAAGACCCCGTGTTCAGCTGGCTCGATGCGACATCCCTGCAATCCCTCGTGATGTTCAGGAATTTCGCCTCCGGAAATGCAGTCAGGTAATTCTTGTAGCGATTGTTGCACTTCATCCCCCAGCGGAGGGCGTGTTCTCTTTCCATTTTAATCTCCGCACCGAGCGCGATAAACTCCAGAGCATCAATGATGCTCATTTCGCTTTCGGCATTCCCGTCCACAAGAGAATCGAAGCTCCCCACCAGATCGTGGATCGATAGCCCGGAACGCACCCAGCGCTTCACAAAAGTTTTCACCTTTTCCGGGACGTCAGACTTGTCTCCTTTGGCTTTGTATTTCGCCAGATAATCCCCCAGTTCACGGAACGTCAGAGGTTTACCTCCGTCAAAAAGCATGTTGGGATACTGCTCATACGACATCGCAATATTGCGGTGTGCATCGAGCAAGGTGACAAGGAGAGTGCCTCCCGATCTGCTGTAACCTCTTACAAATACTGGATTTTTCATTTCTTGATTCGTTTTACAATTCCTAAAAATTTTCTGGCTGTCGCCTTCCCGAGAGAAAAGGGCTTTACCCGCAACTTCTCACGCATTACAGAGAAATTGTCACGGACATCTTTCCAAATCTCATCAGATTTCCCGGAATTGACGAGATTTTCGACGTCACGAAACCACGAAGCCTCACCTATCCTGCCGGAGTTTCCATCAAACTCGTGATCGTAATACTGCGGATGGGTCAAAATACGATAGCGCCTGCCAGGCTCCATTCCAGCGACGAATAGTCTCAAATCTCTGTTTCCCGGATCCCGCTTCGGAGAGTTTATTCCTCCGTCACTCCATTGTCCGTGAAACCGTGCTGCAAACCGGTTATGGACCCATCGGAGGTCCAGTTTTTCCAAATCAGGGGGCGTAATGCAGTTGTTCGTGCGCCCGGTCGGGGAGCGCAGACCTCCATGAGGGGAAAAGAAACGAATATCAAACGACTCCCGTAATTCACGGACATCACGGAGGAAAATTCGCTTTGCCAAATCATCATCGAACAGCGCCAGATCCATCGCGTTGGTGTGGTATCCCACATCCCATCCTTTCGCAGTCAGCTTGTGGAGGAGATCGTAATCAACGAAGTAGCCGGTGTATTCCATCCGACCTTCTTTCTCATACACTTTCCTGCCGATTCGATTATTAAAGATCATAAACGTTGATGGAATATTCAGTTTCTCCTCCTCCCTCGCGGCCAACCAGCTCCGTTCAGGGCGTGAATCCACGTCATGCTGGATGACTACGGTAATCTTTCGGGGCGACGACGTCAGATTCCACTTCGCCCATTCCGAAGGATAACATTCCTCGTGGTTGAAATCCCGACCCCACTTCAAATCCCGAAAAGTTTTCACTTCAAAGATATCATCGAACTCACGCAACAATTCGAGAAATCCAGTATAGTAGCACAACGGTATATAGGCACTTTGTGATTGCATAGTTTCTTACAGATTTTTAATTAGTAAAACTTCAGCCCTCCGCAATCATCCTTCCTCCTCTTCGGAGTCGTCTATGACCTCCATATCGGGGAGAATCCCCTGATCCAGAAATCTTCGACAATCAACCAGATCCCGGTAGCGAAGGTTCAGTCTGGTTACAAAAGTTGCCACGCTTCCAGCCGTTCCGAAAGCCTGCCGCAGCAGAGCGATGCCAACGATAATCATCGCAATATCGACGAACATGCCGCCACCTTCTTTTCCTTTGAAAAGGAGAGGAAACAAAATGGTTACTCCCACAGCAAATGCGCCACCCGCCGTAGTGATAAAATTGCTCAGGTAAATTCGAAACAGCCTTTCCCCGTAACACTCCGATGATTCGCGGCAGGAACCTTTCTCGTAGATTTCGGCAATATCATCCAGGCTCTCGCCAATCCGCCCCCGTTTGCTCTCTTTTTGAAGAATCTTCCCGACCTCCTTGCGCCCCCTTCTGGTTACCCGCGGGAGCCTTCTGGAAAGCTCGGTCACTTTCTTGTTGTTTCGAACCAGGAAATATCCGCATATCGTCCCGATCACGGCGAAGACGGCGACCGTGACCGGGGAAAACCACATCGCCCCGAGAGCGAAGAACAGCGTCATCATCGTTCCACTGATAATCATGACGACGAGCCTGGCTCCCAGGCCGACGGAACGGCTGAAGTGCGTAATCATTCGCTGCGCGTCCGGACTTTCCCCATTCTCACCCGCCAGGTGAATTTCACTGAGTTTTTGGTAGATTCGCACCGCAATTTCTTTTTCCGCAATTGGAATTGTTTTCAGTGCCAGACTTCGGGAAGCGAGCCGGGCGGCCGAGTTCAGGAGCATCGTGAGAAGAACGGCACCGGCAGCGATACCCAGCGCTTCGTAGAGAGAAAAGGTCCAGCCGGCCATCTCAATCTCCTCCGTCCCCGGAGAAAACCGCGATAGCGCGGAGCGAACCCCGCCATAAACCACCGCCAGTGCGCCCATCGCCACGAGGTCCATGACGAATGCACCGAGGACATATTTTCTTCCGATCTTCAACACGACGGCAAGCAGCCACCGGAAGACCGTGAAATAGGAACGAATGGATCCAATCATGTATGTAAATAGTCCATGACGGAAAGAACTCTCCCAATGCGATCTGCTTCATCACCTTCATCTAGAAGATGGTATCTACACATCCGGTCCAATTGAGCGCTGTCAAAAAACACTTCATTCTCTTTATCCGAATATTCCCGATAATTCCGGAATAAGGAATTCATAGCCCGGAAATCACGCAAAAATTCAGCATACGGAGTGGAGAAACCAAGTTTATCGGTCCGGTCAATTACTTCACCAGGAACTAAATCGTTTCGTCTCGCAAATTCCCTCGCAAGGCGCTTATCCTCGCGGTGGTTGATGCGAGAAGACAAGGGCGAAGAAAAACAAAACTCGACTAACCTGTGATCCAAAAAAGGCACTCTTCCCTCCATCGAATGCCACATAGTGAGCCGGTCTTCAGTGTGAAGAAGAGACCCGAGTCCGGATCCCATCAACGCTCCATACTGTAGATTAGTCACTGGATCGGGTGCTTCTACCAACGCAGGGTTCAGATCCTTAACCCTTTTCCTATAGAACGGTTCCAAAGCCGGCCCCAGCAACTTCTTTACGGGAATCCTCTTCTTTCTCGTTGAGACTCCGTCGACACCTTTATAAGCGCTGTCCAGTTTTTGGTATTCCCGATGAAAACGGTGATATCCCGAAAGGAGTTCGTCTCCTCCCTGCCCATCCAACACAACCGTCACATCCTTAGATGCACGCCGCAAAACCCTGAGGCGACCTATCGGGCTCAGCCCTCCTACCGGAGAATCGAGAGCACGGGTAACCTCCTCGATTCCGCATTTAAGATCCTCGCTGGTCAGCTTAATTCGTGTATGATGAGTTTTCCATTTTGCGGCAACAGCATCTGAATACCGGCTTTCATCACAGGAAAACCCGGGAGCAATGCCGGAGTAGGTGTAAAGCCCGTCACTCCCCTGTAGCCGAGCTACCACACCAGCAATCAGAGAGGAATCCAACCCCCCAGACAAACAGACTCCTACAGGAACATCCGCTCGAAGTCGAAGTCGAACAGAATCCTCAAACAGTTCCCCAAACGCATCTACTGCGTCATCGAACGACTCAGGCACATCACGCCCCAACAATTGCTCCTGACCGTAATATTCAAAACACTTCGTCGAAAAATCTTTCAACTTCACAATGAGAGAATGCCCTGCCGACAATGGCCTTATTCTCTCGAACAAGGTTTTGTCGGGATACTCATTTTTGCCGCGCTCAATGAATTCGATCAGGCGTTCTTCACTCGGTTGCAACTCCGGGCGAACTGCTTTGATATTCCGAACCTCAGATGCAAAAACGATCTCGTTTTCGTCTTCAAGAATATACAAAGGTTTAATCCCGAACCGATCACGACTTAAAAACAATTCACCTTTTTTCTCATCCAGTAGAGCAAGTGCCCATTCACCATTGAAACGCTCTACGCACCTGCGCCCCCATTTGTAATAAGACGCAAGGATCACCTCCGTGTCACTTTCCGTCTTGAACTCCCACTCGTCCGCCAGTTCAGCTCTCAATTCCCGATAATTGTATATTTCGCCGTTGAAAACGAGAACGAGTCCGTTCCTGCTCATTGGCTGATTGGAGCGATCATCCAAATCGAGAATCGCAAGCCTGTTGTGTCCCAGGCCTACGCTTCCGGCAACGGCAATTCCTGAACTATCAGGGCCACGAAACTGATTCACGTTGATCATACATCGCAAACGATCACGAGCCCCCCTTTCATAGCTTTTGCTAACGATTCCGACAATTCCACACATGTTTCAATTCGTTACGCTTTCCTTCTACTCGACCCAATCCGGTAGAACGGTGTATTCCTGGATCACAGTTTTGATCTCCTTCTCGGATTCGAAGATCCGGTAATCCTGTGGTAGTTCATCCAACGTGATCACTCTGTGAATCCAAAGTTTCGATCCGCTGTAGAGATAATACCCCTTCGTTCTTTCCCCTCCCATTTGAATCGGAAGGCCAACGGGCTCTCCGTCCACCTCAATCGGAAAAATGACATTCTGATCTTTTCGGAACTCGCGAACTCTCGGCATTTCTATCGGGAGAGTCACTTTCCCGGTAACAATCTTCTCTCCCGTTCCCGGCACCCAAAGATCAATCTCCCGTTTGTATTTGCGGTTCTGAGCCGGCCACACCAACCGTGTCTGGCGACGGTAGGAAGCCGGGAAATCGATTCCGTACTTGCGAAGGTCCGGCACGACGGATGCCGTGAACGGGCCGTTCTCCATCAGAATGGGCGGATGGCTTGAAAACTGCAGCTGCTCCATCTGATAAGTATTGAGGGCCTTCATATCAAAGCCTTCATCGTGAGAAAAGAACCAGAAGCATCCAGGCAACAGGCGTCCCGTCCCGATCACCAGACCGGGAATATCACAGAAAGCAAGAACCGGCGCTTTTTCCGGAATTCCGGCCTTGTCCATTCCGGCCTTCAAATTCCCCAGAGCCTGCGCGCTATCCCGGTCGAGATAGAGCTGCCCGTCGTCATTTCCGATCGTGACCCTTGTATCTCCCTGATCGAGAATGCCGGAAGCAAGACGTTGCGGTGCCTCGACTGCTCCCTTTACGGGGACCAACACGCCGATCAGCCCGACCACGCATGCCGTAACCGCTGCACCTATAGCGTTGAAGCGCGAGAACAGCAGAGCCGCCCCGAAAACGGCAAACCAACCGCACTGATGCAATAGCATGTTGGCATAGATTTTATTTCCTGTTCCGAATGCCCCGATGAGGGGAAACGCCAATAACAGCACCAAAAGGCACCAGGCCCGGCGGTTTCGGACTATTTCTTTCCACGGGATCGGCAGTCGAAACGCAGCCGTCCCTCCAATAAAAAGCAGAAACATGAAGTTCAAAGCCATGACACTCTTGAATCCCCCACTCCCCGCAAACCCTTCTTTCATTGTCGGCCAGGCAAAACACACCGCCCCTAGAAATACGACAGAAGAAAGAATCCCTCCCACTCGTGATCGAAAGAGCAATGCCGCCACCATCGGCAACGCAATCCATGATATCCGTAGCGAAAGGCCGAGCAATTCAATCAGGTCAATCCCCGCCTTCTGAAAGAGATAGAACGTCGAAGTTTCATTCCCCATCGCATCCCGCATCGCCACGACCTCTTTCACTCCCAGAACAGATTCCATCCCCCCCGGGATCACAAAAAGATGAATCAAAACAGCTGACGCCGACCCCAGCGCCAACCAGACCAGGCTCATCCACATCTTTCGGGAAAACCCCAGCAGGACCATTACCAGGATCCCCGTTAGCAAACCCGCAATTCCGCCGGACGATGGCTTGGCGATCAGGGCAAACGCTGCGAACGCTCCGGCAAGGTAGATCGCCCACCCGGATTTCCGCGTACAAAAAAGGATTACCGAAGCGATCCAAATGTTGAGGCAGAGCGAACAGGCCCAGTTGTATGTCGGGACAGGATGAAAGCGATAGTAATAGAGCATGGCTCCAATCGCGGTGAAAACTGGAAGAAATACCGTCGCCGGGGCAATCAAGGACGACTGAGTTCCTCTTTGTGCAGTGAGGTAGGCGAGGGCAAATCCGGGCAGCAGACCGCTAATGCCCATCAGAACAATGCAAACCTGACGTAGAATCCCGTAGTCGCCAAGAGTCCTGAGAAGCTCAGCCAGATAGAGAAAGGAGGCAGTTCCTACCGCCTTAGTTTCCGCCTGATAAAGGATTTTACTCAGGAAATACCCCTCGTCCGTAATGTCGAATCCGCGGTTTCCCATCCCCACGAGAAAGATCCACTGAATCAACCAGGCCAGCCCCAGTAGAATCGAGAGGCCAATGATGGCACGTTTCGAAACCCCCGACCCGTAGGATCCACTCCCGATACCGTTTTGACCGGGCTTTTCCATGAATCTCCAATCTTCTCTTTGCATCTCCTACCCGAAATTCGCCAAAGCGTACCCGCTACCGTACTGAGACTTTCGCGATAAAATAGTTCCCCGCTTCACTGACCTCGACCTCTCCGCAATCGATTCCTTCGAGGCAGGCCCTCACCTTTTCCGGATCGTTGTAATACCAACGCGAATCCGGAGAGGTATCCGGCACCGTATCAAATCCCCGGAAGTAATTGCTCTCTACCCACCGCTCGTACGGGGCAGCGGAATATTTGATGTAATAAAAGGCTTTGTTGCAGCGATCCATCAGACTTCTGATTCGCTCGGCAAACAAAGGATCGGAGGTGGGAAGGTTGAGAAAGGAGGGGGCACGGCAAAACACGTAGTCCCAGGTCTCTTCGTCTTCCGGAACGAGCGCATCCCGACAAAAAAACTGAGCCGAACCGCCGGGCATTGATTCGCCATCCCCCAAAACTCGCGCTCTGGCTGACTCAATTCCTTTTTCCGACAAATCCAGGCCGGTCACTTCGTGCCGTCCCGCGAGGAGAATACTCCATTCCCCGTCTCCACAACCTGCGTCAAGAAGAGTGCCGGGCTCGACTTCGAAAAGGTCCGTATGCTCCTGCAGCCATTCCAGAGACCCTGCCTTGAACCCGCCTTTCTCACTGTAGAATTCGTTGTAATCCATCTCAATTTTCGTCTGTGCGTTTCTCTAAACCACTTCTTCCCGCAAGCGCCCAATAAAGGGAAAGGGATCGTAGACCGGATCGAGAAACAGATCGCGGGAAAACGCGGCACCGCGAAGAATCTGCAAAAGCGTTGATGCCTCCTCCCAATCCTGTTCCTCGACGTCTGTCGCAATCACATTCTCGTTTCGATCCAGTTCCGAACTATCCCTGGCAGCCTCTTTCACCGGGACACCAAATCCCGAGAGAATTGCCGCGATCTTTTCCGAATTACCCAGTTCTGAAAAGTAAAGCGGCGTCACCGGGAAAGAATCGTCCCGGAAGGCATGGAGCCGAAGCTCATTCTCCAGCCAGTCGACCAGGTTCTCCTGGTAGGGAGTCAACCCGGCCTCCACTCGCAGCAATGACTTTGCCGTATTCAGTGGCAGACGCCAGGGACGACCGGGATGTCCGGGATAGGAATCACGATTCCGATAACTTTTTGCCACCTCCATCGGATCTCGCAGCAGCTGAATCACTCCGAAGTCATTTCCCGACTTCAACACCGTCTCTCCAAATCCTCTCACGAACATGGGGTTTGATTCGAAGTAATGCCCGGTTTCGGCAGCATCACGCTTGATCTGATGGAGCTTTTCGTCCAGCTCCGCAACCTGCTCTCCTTCATTGATTCTCACAAAAGCCTCACCGTTGCAATAGGGTTCAGCGAGATGAAAACTGGCGATATCGGAAAGATTTCCGACCGCTTCCGACAAGTATCTGGTTCCGGATCGGCCGATTGAAGAAGTGAATACCCACATGGTGAAACAGGATAAAGAAATTTTACGGTGTGGTGCGAGAACCGGATTTCGATTCCCTCGCTACCCTCGCCACTCTTTTACCGCTTCCACAATTCGCCCCTGCTCTTCAGCCTCGAGGCCATTGTGAAACGGAAGACGCAGGAGGCGACTGGAAACACTCTGCGTAACCGGGCAACCGTCGATACTCCGCCCGACCTTTTCCCCTACCGGTGAGCGATCCAGCGGTAGATAATGGAAGGTGGCGCGGTGCCCCCGCTCGTTGAGATGATCAAGAAGCTCCCCTCTCGATTCGTGATCCGGCATCTGCATGTAGTGAAGGTGCCAGGCCGACTCACATTCCTCCGGAACGAATGGCAATGACACCCCCTTTTCCTCCGCCCATTCGCCGAGACCGGAAGCATAGCGATCCCAAATCGCCTTCCGTTTTGCCTGAATCTCATCGGCACGGCGCAGCTGTTCTTCCAAAACAGGAACAAGCAGATCTGACATGAGAAAGCTCGAGCCGAGATCCACCCAGGTGTATTTCTCCTCCATCCCCTTGAGAAAACGGCTGCGATTCGTTCCCTTGTCACGAATGATCTCTGCGCGGTCCATCAGATCCGGATCGTTTACAATGAGCGCGCCTCCCTCTCCTGTGGAAAAATTCTTGGTGTGATGAAAACTCAAAGTAGCGAGTGAACCGAAAGATCCCAGAGCCTTTCCCCGATATTTCCCAAAGAGTCCATGCGCGTTGTCTTCAATGACGGGAAGCTTGTGTTTCTCCGCAATTCGACAGATTGCATCCATCTCACACCCCACCCCGGCGTAATGAACTACGACAATGGCTTTCGTTCTGTCGGTAATGGCCTGCTCGATCTGGCTTTCATCGATATTCAGGGTGTCAGGACGGATGTCTACGAACACCGGAACACCTCCACGTAGCACGAAGGCACTCGCAGTCGAGACGAAGGTAAAGCTCGGCATAATCACCTCATCTCCGGGCTCAATGTCCAGCAGCAGGGCTGACATCTCCAGCGCAGCGGTGCAGGAGGGGGTGAGCAGAGCTCTTCCGCCACCCGAGGCTTCAGCAAGGAGCGAAACGGCATCCTCTTTATTCGTTCCCGCGATCACAACTCCGGTTTCCTCCATATTTTCGAAAGTGCCTTTTGGGCTGATTGTTTACTGCAGTAGACGCAAAAGAAGAGGGGAAACCTCCTGGACCGAAGCATCCTTCCACTCTTCCGGAATCTCTTCTCCCTCCAGAAGCTGTCCGAGTGATCGCTTCTCCCCGATAGAAACACAGCTCGAAAGTTCCGCCAGAGGAGCTGCATCGCCTGCGAGGTCGATACGCTCGCCTTTGCAGCAAATTACGAGGCGAAGCATACCGGAGTTCTCCGGGTCGTTTTCAAGATCAATTGCGAGTCCCGGAGCTCGATCAATCCGGTCGTAGAGCTCTTCGACCGCAGGACATTCGCCGGGAAGAGCCGGACCGTCGAATTCGCCTGAATTTCGGGGGCAATCTAAAGCGCTAAGAACATCGGCCAATCGCTCATTGGGAATATCAGATACAACAACTCCGCAACCCGGCGACACGGTATTCAAGAGATTCTCTAGCGCATCTAAAGTTTGCACCTGCTTATTCCAATTCAGATTCTTCGCATCGACAACAT
>JAKSBG010000474.1 GCA_022361255.1 Verrucomicrobiales bacterium | reverse complement strand
GCCGGCCGGCCCGCTCGACGGGAAGAGTTTTTTGCCCGTTTTGAAAGGTGAAACAGACCATCACAAGGACTACACCTTCGGCATCATGACAACGCGGGGGATCATCAACGGGTCCGACGCCTACGGCATCCGTCGTGTGCGCTCGAAAACGCACAACCTCATCGTAAATTTCACCCCGAAAACCAGATTCACCAACGCCTGTACCCAGTCCCGCGAATTCATTTCCTGGAAGGAAAAAGCCGCTGCCGGGGACGAGCGTGCAAAGCTGCTTGTGAGGAAATACCACCATCGCCCCAGAGTCGAACTCTACGAGGTCGGCGCGGAGTGGCATGAGTGGAACAATCTCGCCCAGTCTCCCGAACATGCGGAGATCCGAAAAGAACTTCGCCAACAGCTCAACGCCTGGATGAAAGAGTGCGGGGATCTCGGGGCCGGAACAGAACTGGCTGCCTACGAGCACCAGAGCAGCAAGCGGAGGAAGAAAAAGGGCAAGGGGAAAGGAAAAGAAAAAGGCAAAGCGAAAGAGTAAATCATTCACCGGTGCACCGGCAGTTTTTGATTTGGCCTTGTTCCATTGCCAGCCCGAAAAGTGGCCGGCTCTCGAACGCCAGCGTCCCGTGACCTGTGGATGACCTTTGCATGAATAAGAGATCCGGAAAACGATCAACGATAGCGCTTCGCACCTATCGTTGGGAGGGCGCGATCTTCAATGTCCTGTGCGGAATCTACTTTCTCTGGCTCGCTCCGACCGTCGTCGACGCGGCGAACACAGCCATGCGGGATCCGGAGGCAAAAGTAATCTGGCTCGGCATTCTCCTCGCCCTGATCTCACTGGCGGAAGTCTACGCATTCCCTCTGAAAATGCGTTTCGTGAACGAAGCGATCCGTGATCAGGGAGATACCGCAGGGCGTGCATTCTACCTCTGGTTGTTTCACGCCGTGATTTCGATGATCCTGCTCTTTCTGATTGCCAGCTGCTTCGGTTTCAAACTCGATGAAAGCAACGGCGATGAAATGCCGGTCTGGCTGATGGTTTTGATTCCAACCACGGTAATCAAGGAACTCGTTTTTTCCGGTTTCCTTCTTTCCGATAAGCCAAAAGAGGCACCCCCCGATCCGAAATATGGACGTCCGCAAGTGAGGGAGTGGATTGTCGATTTCATTCTCGTGGTCTACGCCTGCGTCGCCTACTCGGCAACCTGGGGCGCACTCACCAGAGGAATGACGGTGGGGGATGATCACCCGGTCCTCTTTGTCCTCAATCTGCTGCTCTGCACGCTGCTTTTTCTGATCTTCTACCTGCCCCTTCGGATCCCCTACTGGGTTGAGGAGTTGGCACAGGTGAAATCAAAAGCAGACCGGCTCAAACTGGCCGCTTCGATTCTTGTCGTTCTCGTTCCCACGGTCATCGCATTTTTGTAGCGAACGGTCACGGGTATCCGAAAAGGAACAGCAACTTTGGAAAGTGTTGCGAAGCGAATACCCGGCACAGAAAGAAACGCCGTTTTTACTTCATCGTTTCCGGCCATCATTTTTCCAAAGCACCTCATCATCCAGCGCGTTTTCGCAGTCCAATTTGCTTGCGGTAGCCGTCTTTTCCATTTATCAAAACAGGTATGAGTGATCAGGACACACCGCCGCCGATGGACCCGAATCAGGGTGATAACAATCCTATCGAAGATGCAGTCGACTCTGCCAGCGAAGCAGTAGACAACGCAGTTGACTCGGTGAAGGAGGCCGCTGCCGCCCCTTCCGCTGCAGGAATCGGTCTCGGACAGGGAAAACTCGGCGAGAGCGATGAGAAAATGATGGGGATGCTCGCTCACATCCTCGGTGCCGTTACCTGCATTGTTGGACCTCTCATCATCTGGTTGATCAAGCGCGAGGAAAGCCCCTTTGTAAATGACCAGGGCAAAGAGGCACTGAATTTCCAAATCACGATCTTGATCGGCTACGTCGTAGCTGCCATCGTCGCAATGATTCCGGTTGTGCAGTGCATCACGGTGATCCTGTATCCAGCCATCGGTCTCGCCAGCCTCATTCTGGGAATCCTCGGGGGACTGGAAGCGAACAAAGGAAAAGCCTACCGCTATCCTTTCGCCCTCCGCCTGGTCAGCTAGACCACCCCTCCCAACCCGTTTCGCGTTTTCGCACAACGCGTTCCTCCCCGCACATCACCCATGACGGCAAACAAGGGCCTACTCGGCCTGAATGAGCCTCAGCGTGCCGCCGCTGAGCAAATTAACGGTCCTGTGCTCATCCTCGCCGGAGCGGGGACGGGCAAAACCCGTGTCGTGACCACCCGCATTGCGGGGATGCTCTACAACGACATCCCGGCGAGCCAGATCCTTGCGGTTACCTTCACCAACAAAGCGGCCAACGAGATGCGGGAACGTGTCGGCACGATGGTTAGCGAAGGCATGGCCGACGACACAACGATCTGTACATTTCACAGTCTCTGCGTTCGCATCCTCCGTTCCTGTATCGAGCGACTCGGTTACAAGAAGACCTTTACGATCTACACTCAGAGCGATCAGATCGGTTTGCTCAAGCGCATCATTGTTCGCAAGCTCGGCAAAGACGAAAGTCTCGATCCGAAAGTGGCAAACATGATGATCAGCCAGGCGAAGAACTCCGGACAGCCGATCAGCGATCAGGAAGATGCGCTCATCAACGAGGTCTACCGTACCTACCAGAAAGAGCTGAAGGCCCTGAACGCGGTCGATTTCGACGATCTCATGATTCTCGCTGTGCGCGGCCTCGAGGAGAATCCCGATGTCCGGCAGGAATGGCAGCGGAAATTCCGCTACATCATGGTCGATGAGTTTCAGGACACGAATCATCTCCAGATGAACCTGCTTCGAAATCTCGTCGGTCCGGAGCAAAACGTCTGCGTCGTTGGTGATGACGACCAGAGTATTTACGGATGGCGCGGTGCCGACATCACAAACATTCTCGACTTCGAACGATTCTTCCCAAACCCGAAAATCATCAAGCTGGAGGAAAACTATCGCTCCACCAACCGCATTCTCCGCCTCGCCAACAGTCTCATCCGTCACAACATCGACCGCCGGGAGAAGACCCTCTGGAGCAGTCGCGGTGAAGGGGAAAAAATCCGTGTAGTTTCCATGCCGGACGCGGAAACCGAAGCCGAGTGGGTCGTTTCCGAAATCCTCGAGTGCCACCGGATAGATCGCCGGAAATACGACGACATCGCGATCCAGTTCCGGATGAACAGCCAGTCGCGCCTCCTCGAAGAAGCGCTGCGCGAAGCAGAGGTCCCCTACAAACTCATTGGAGGCCAGTCCTTCTACGAACGCAGAGAGATCAAAGACATCCTCTCGTATTTGAACCTCTTCCTGAATCACGAAGATGACGTCAGCCTGCTCCGGGTCATCGGGACGCCACCGAGGGGAATCGGACAGGGCACCATCGCACTTGCGACTCAGTTCAGCATTGATCACCAGATCAGCATTTTCGAAACCCTGAACGACTTCGAATTTCTCGCCACGCTTTCGAAGCGCGCGCAAAATGCGATCGAAGCCTTCTGCGAATTTCTTCATCGCTACAGCGACTCCGCCCACACCGACTCCGCGAATTACGCGACCATGACGGAGGAATTGCTCAAAGAGATCGAATACACGGATTTTCTGAAACGCAATTGCAAGACCCCCGAGGAGGTCGACATGCGACGCCGGAACGTGGCGGAGCTAATCGAGGGCATGCACCACCATTTCGAGAAATCAAAGCGTGGCCTTCGGGGCTTTCTTGACAGCATCGCCCTGGCACAGGACAAGGAGGACAAAGACGATGATGGAGGGGAAGGCGTCTCCCTCATCACGATGCATGCCGCAAAAGGCCTTGAGTTCGCGGTGAGTTTCATCGTCGGAGTAGAGGACGGAATTCTCCCCCATTCCCGGTCTATCGAGGAAGGAACCAGGGATGAGGAGCGCCGGCTTTTCTACGTGGGAATTACGCGCGCGATGGAGGAACTCACCATCACCTGGTGCCACAGCCGCCGGCGATACGGAGACAACCTCCCCTGTCAGGCCAGCTCCTTTTTCCGCGAACTGGATAAGGAGGAGCTTGAAGAATCCGATCACGAAGAACTGGAGGCTGCCCCGGTCGACGAGGCGGTGGCGGAGGACTACTTTGAGCAGATGAAGCAGATGCTCTCGGGGTGAAGAAATCGGGTCACACCCCGTGATTTCCCCCTTGCGCCCTCCCCTGCCCTATTCGATTTTCCCCTGTGTCAGAGATCAATTTCAAAAAGGGAAATGAAACGCTCATCAAGGTGCTCGACGGGGCATCGACGAAGCTGCGTTCTCTCCTCAAAAAGCAGGGTCGCCTCGAAAACGGAGCTCTTCGGGTTGCCGTGATTGGCGGAGGCTGCTCCGGCCTTCAGTACAAGATGGACCTCGTCGACGGACCCGCGAACCGTGACATCATGGTCGAATCCAACGAGGTCCGTGTCGTGATTGATCCCAAGAGCGCCCTCTTTGTTACCGGTTCAGAACTAGACTTCAGCGACGACCTGCAGCAGGGCGGATTTAAAGTCACCAATCCAAATGCGGTGGTGACCTGCTCGTGCGGCGAGAGTTTCGCGGCATGACAGAGCCGTCGGTTACCACGGATTCACTTTGATTCCGAGCTGTTTCGGCAAGGGGTTGGGATCGAGATTGGCGACATCGGTGGATTGGTCTTTCGCGACGGCGGCAGCAAGGCCCGCTACCTGCCCGGTCGTCATCCAGAGCGGCTCCATCCGCAGGACCGACATTGCGATGTGGGTGCTGGAGAGCGCCACCGGAACCAACAGGTTTCCGAGATTCTTCGGCAGCATTGCTCCGTAGGGAACCTGTCCCGGCTGAGCGGGGCCGGAATCCTTTTTGGGATACCACAGCACGCCCTCCATCCAGCCATCGACGGCAAAACGCCGGTCGTGACAGGGATGAACATCGAAAGAGTGCTCTCCGATCGCAATCGGGTGCTCGACGGCAGGCGTTCTGCCTGATTTTTCTTCGCGGATAAAATGGTGCTGTGTGACTTTGGCCCGCCCCTCGATCCGGCGCCCCTGTCGAACGTAGATCTGCCAGGGCCAATGATTGTTGTCAGGGAACTCATCCTGATGTCGCCCCGCCTTCTTCCAGAGATTCTGAATTTCTGTCGGGACACGTGGATCGTTCTGCAGGAACCACGCATAGCTAGCGGCATGATCGACGTGAAATTTCTCCAGCCGGGCTCTATGATTTCGATCGGCATCCGGCCATGCCCAGCTCACACCGGGGCAGTTGATACTCGTCTGGCGAATGATTGACCCATTGAGCTGATATTTCCCGTGCGCCAGTTTCGACCCGAGAGTGCACCGCTTCACTTTTCCCGTTCTGAAATCGTCGAGCAGGGGAAGCAGATCCAAAAGATGTTGTTCATAGCGATCCGGCTTTTCGAGCGGGACCATTTTTTCCGGGTCATCGGTGAAAATAGACCGGGCGCAAAAGGCCTGAATCGCCGGCGAAGGCTCGCCTGTATCAGCCGTGATGATCTGCTCGCCCTTTTTCCAATCCATGTAGTGAATCCCGGCGAGAGACTCGCCAAATTCCTCACGACCCTCACGACCCACCCGGTAGGGAACTCCCGCAGCCGCGGCGAGATCCCCCTCGTAGGTTCCGTCAATAAAGGTCTTTGCCCGGATCGTCTCTACTTTGCCGCCCGGGGATTCCATTTTCGCCGTCACGATTCTGCCCCCGCTCGTTTCGGCAGATAGCAGATGATGGCCGCGGAGAAAAGTGAGTTGTTCCGCCTCGGCTTCCAGCATCCGGTCAAATACCCGCTCGGCCACGGAAGGTTCATAAAACCAGCCATCCCGAATCAGAGGCCAGTCAGGCGAGTTTTCGCCCATCTCCCGCAAATAGTCGTTCCGGACCCCGTCGATAAACTCGATCACCAAGCCACCGAACAAATGCCGGCGGACAGCGTCGGTTGTGCAGAGCCCGCTGGCGGTCATTCCTCCCGCGTTTTTCTTTGGGCAGGCGAGAATGACCTTGCACCCCTGACGCGCGGCTTCGATGGCGGAGGCTAGGCCACCCGGCGTGGAACCATACACAAAAACATCGCAATCCCGGGTGTCTGCCCGCTCCTGCCCTTGAGCGAGAGGAGCGGCAGCCGTCGCTGCGGCGAAGGTATTGAGGAATGTTCTCCGTTTCATCAGTCCATCAAAACCACCGGCACCGGTATATCGACCTTGCCGGGCTCTCTGATCCCCAGCCCCGGTTTACCCTGATCGCCCATATCCTTGCGAATCTCTTTCGCGTAGCCGGCGGGTTCTTTCGCCACGTCCGGATGCTGAGCCCCGGTGCCCGATGGCAGAAACCGCTTCCATGGTCCGGAGTCAACAGGGTTGAACGCAAGACCGAACCCTGTTAGCACGACGAGCAAACAGGGTTGAATCAGGGCGGGTTGGATCCATTTCATAATTCCATCCCAAAGCGTTTCAGTATCGTGATCATGACAAGATAGAGCAGCATCGTGACAACCATGCAGACGAGCAGATTGGGCCAGAATGAGAGCCCTTTTTTCAGCAGATACGGAAAAAGAAGAAACATGGGCAGGCTGGGGAGAACAAACCAGAAAACACCGGCGGAGTGCGCCGCGAGTTTTTCCGTCTGCTCTTCCGGGACACCCCGAAGGTCCCACCAGATATAGACAAAAGTAATAAGCGAGACCAGCGGCAGAGACGCAATCATGCTGCCGAGAAGAGGTTTGCTCCTCGTGATGACGATCTCGTTAACCAGGTAGATCAGTCCGGCGGAAAGCAGCAGTTTCAGCAGTAGCGGCATGCAGGAAAACTATGCCGGTTACCGCTGATCTGTCACGAATCAATCAAACTCGATTGCGCGGGGAGCCGGCAGCCGGACCCGCTGAGCGGGGAGATCCTCTTCCTCCGTCTCCACGATTACCGGGCGCGCAACCGGGATTCCGTTATTGTCCACTGCCTCTTCCTCCCCATCCTCTTCACCTTCCTCTTCCTCCTCGACAACAACCGGTGCGACCCGCGCCCGAAGCACGGGAGCGACGGAATTGTAGGGGTCATCGGTTCCGATAATAGTCGGGGCGATGGGAAAAACAGGTTCCGCATTCTGCACCACGAAAGTCGGCCGGATCGGGCCGTCTCCGCCCACTCGTGTCAGCGTCGGCATACGGCGTCCACCGCGTCCGTGAATGTGGCAGATCTGGTTCAGATTCGTCCCCGGCCGGAGATATTCGATATAGGTGCAGCGCACCTGAGAACTAATCCCGTTTCCTTTGTCGATTGTTTCGTAGCAATCGTCACTGGCCAATTCACCCGAGCGCAGGCAAATCTCCACCTGTTCCGCTTCCGGTGGAGGAAGAAAGGCGCGAGGCTCAAATTTCTTCGCCGCCGTATTCATCACTTTTGTCCAGACCGGGAGAACCGTGTCGGAGCTGAACGCACCGGGATAAATCGTTTTGCTCTGGTCAAAACCGGCCCAAACGAGGCAGGTCACCTCGGAGGTGTAACCCACGAACCAGTTATCAGTGAAGTTGTATTCCGTTCCCGTCTTCCCTGCTACGGGAAAATCGCCAAGGCCGTATTTCCTCGTCGCCTTCGCGGCCGGACCTTCTTTAAAAGCGTCCTGCAGGATGCTGCTGATCTGATAAGCAGTGAATTCATCGATCACCGGCCCGCTGCGCAAACCGACATCAGGGGTGTAGATCACGTTGCCGTCACCATCCTTGATATTTGAAATGATATGTGTGTCGCGGGGCCGTCGTCCACTGTTGGGAAAAATCGTGTAGGCCAGGCAGAGGTCTTCGGGAGAGGAGGGGTTCCGGCCGAGAAAGGTAGCATTGAACTTTTTCAAATTGCCTTTGAAAACAAGGCCTGCTGACTCCGCGAGCTGAACCACTTCCTCGGTTCCCACCTTCTGACCGAGACGAACCGAGGCCGCATTTTTTGACTTCGCCAGTGCCACGCGCGCGGTGATACGGTTTTCGTAGACGTTTTCGAAATTCTCAGGCCCCCACTCACCGAGAATTCCCGTCGTTCCCCCTACCATGATCTGCCGGGTATCCATCGGGGTATCTTCGACAATTGTGCCCGGAAAAAATCCTTTCTCAAACGCCGCCGCGTAAACGAAAGGCTTAAACGCGGTTCCGGTCGGGCGACTCCCCTGGCTGACGCGGTCGAACATGCTGTCGTTGAAATCGCGCCCGCCAACCTTTGTAATAACCGCGCCGGTCCGGTTGTCGATCATGAGGATCGCCCCCTGCAAGTACTTCGGTGCGGCAAACTTCTGATCGGGCAGCGCATTCTCGCGAAAGGCCGCTTTTTCTTTCTTGTACTGCGCCAGAGTCGGGTGATCGAAGTCAGGGTGTTGCTCGATCATGCCGAGTTGCTCCTTCAGCGCATCTTCTGCGACTGCCTGAATATCTCCGTCGATGGTTGTGTGAATGTGAAACCCACCTTTCGAAACCGCCTCGTAACCGAGAAGATCAATCACTTCCTGCCGAACGTTCTCGTAAACGAAAGCCGATTTCCCGGTGATATTTCCTTTGGCAACCGTTCGGACCTCAGACTTTTTCGACCGGGTCGATGTGTCATCATCGATAAAGCCCTCCGCATTCATGCGGTTGAGCACGTGATTTCTCCACCGCTTTGAAGTCTCAGGAAAAGAACGCGGCGACCGGTGGTACGGGTTGGGCACTGCGGCGGCAAGGGTTGCCCCTTCCACGACCGACAACCGGGCGGGATCTTTTCCGAAATAGCCCTCGGACGCGGATGCAATTCCGTAGTAACCGCTACCGAAGTAGATTTTGTTGATATAGAGTTCGAGGATCTTCTGCTTCGACCCGACCTCTTTCTCGATACGACGGGCGAGAAAAATCTCGGTAATCTTACGGCTGATCGTCCGGTCCTTCAGTTCAAAGGTCTGCCGCGCCAGCTGCTGAGTGATCGTCGACGCTCCCTGATTCCACTCTTTTGAGCGAAGCGCGTAATACACCGCGCGGAGAATCCCGTAATAATCGACCCCGTCGTGCTCGTAAAATCGACTGTCCTCCGCAGCGAGCAACGCATTCACAAAATGGTCTGATACATCATCAAGGGAAACCGGACGCCGGTTTTGAACGAAGATTCGCCCCAACTCCTGGCCATTGCGGTCAAAAATCCGGCTGGCAACCTCCACCTTGCCGATATCGGACATATCGAAGGAATGTGCGAGGTCATACCGCGGCTTGCAGTAGAAAAAGGCACCGGCCGCCCCAATGATGGCTACCATCAGGCAAAGGACAAAACAGAAGCCGAAAAACTTGAACCAGAAAATGATGCGTCTCTTGCGCTTCGCTTTTCGAACAGCAGTATCGTCGAGCGGCGGAAGATCGATCACGGCTTCAACCGGGGCATCACCGCTGCCGATAGCCTCGAAATCGTTGTCTGAATGGTTGTCGGACACGATAGAATATTGTTAAAGGGGTTGGAGGGAGTAGGATCCTGCAGCATGGCTGCCGAAACAAGATCTGACGTCAGTGGCAAAGATACGCCTCTTTTGGAAATCGTCTTTCAAGAAATCGAAAAAAGTCCGGAGGGATCTATGTCTTTTTCCGACTATGTCGAACTGGCTTTGTATCATGAAAAATATGGCTACTACGCCTCGCCGGCGGAACGGATCGTTGGGAAAAAGGGGGACTTTTTCACCAGTGTCTCTGTCGGGGAAATGTTCGGATTTCTTCTCGCCGAAAGAATTGCTGCGGAATGGTCGGACAGATTGGATCCCGGACGCCCTCTTGTAGTTGTCGAACAGGGGGCTCACGACGGGCAGCTCGCTGCGGACATCACTTCCGCTCTGGCAGCGAATTCCGACGTGGAAAACACCAATGTCGTTTACCGGATCATTGAACCCCGCAGGGGAACACGGGAGTTTTTGAAGAATCGCTTCCGTGAATCGGAGATTCCTGTCGAAGTAGTGAGGTCACCTGACGAAGCGAAAGCGGAACAGGGGGTTTTTCTCTGCAATGAACTGCTCGACGCCTTCTCGTTCGACCGCATGATCCTCAGCACCGGGGAGTGGAAAGAACTGCGGGTGACGCTCCATGATGGGAATCTTGCCTGGACAAGTGCTCCCGCGCGGGAGGAACAAAAAAATCTGCTACCCCGCTCCACCACAGAGTTGCCGGAAAATTACGTCACCGAGATCTGCCCTGCCCTGTTTCCCTGGATGACCGGCGTATCACAGCTTTTCGAAAAGGGACTCTGGTGGATCATCGACTACGGCTACGAGTCCGACGACTACTTCGCCCCGGGCCGGAAAAGCGGAACGCTCCGGTGCTACCGGAAACACGAAGCGACAGAAGACCCGTTCTCCTTTCCGGGTGAAACCGACATCACCGCACACGTGAATTTTACCCATCTGCAACAGGCCGCAACGGGGAATGGCCTCGAGTGGCGCAATTTCACCGATCAGCATCACTTTCTTATCCACGCCGCGAAAGCCTGGCTGCTTTCACTGGAAGGCAGGCCCGCCGATGACCGCGCCGCGAAAAGGCTCCGGCAGTTTCAAACACTGACCCACCCGGGACTGATGGGGCAACAGTTCAAAGTAGCGGAGATGACACGGGGTCTGTAGACAGGCTAATCCCCCTCCACCATCTCCTGCACACTGGGGACAAGCGCTTCATCTTTCTCCAGGGCTTTCAAAAAAGACGGATACAGCGGCGCCCAGCCCGTCGCCCGTAGTGCTGCATTGCTGACGATTTTGTCGGTCCACGCCCGCTTACGGTTTTTGTCGGGCGCTGCTTCAGGCGGATGAGGTTTCTCGAAAAACTCAGCGAGCTTTTCATAAACCTCCCGCTGAGTCATCGGGGTGTCGTCAGCGACATTGAAACAGGCTTTCTCCAGACCGGAATCGATGACGTGAAGAACGGCCCCGACAATGTCGTCGCGATGAATCTGGTTCACGTGCCGACTCACTTCACCGCTTTCGATTTTTGCGGTGCCTTCGAGAATGCGCTTCAGATAAATGGAGCGCGCCGGACCGTAGATTCCCGCGAGACGCAGGGCGACTCCTCCGCCTTCACAAACGAGTTCTTCCGCCTCGACCAGAATCCGGCTCGTTTCCCGGTCCGGCTCGGTCGGTGAGTTCTCTGTGACAACAGATCCGTCCGTTTGTCCGTAGACACTGGTACTGCTCGTGAAAACAATTGGAACACCGGGGAAAGACGCTCTCAAATTCCCGATCCCGTCCAGAAACACGGCCCGGTAGGCATCCGGTCCTCCGCGGCTCGAGCTGGCGCAATGGACAATCGCTTCCGGTGCCGTCTCGAGCGAATCCGCAAGACTGGAAACGGATGCCGCAGAACTCACATCCGCAGCGACCAGTGGATACTCCGTCTCTTCATCAAGGCTGCGATTTACCGCCACCACCGCGCGGCCCAGTTTCTCAAGGTGCTCAGCCAGGGCCGCCCCCACATATCCGTGTCCAATCACCAGAATCATTTTCCAATTCTATCCTACTCTACTTCGATAATTCTTCCTCCTCCACAGGCCCACTGCTGAAGGTCATTATTGCTGTCAATTGCGCGCACCGGATGGCCTCCTGCCCACGGGGAAAATGCGGGAAGCCGCCAGACTTCATCGCCGCCGGAAAAAACTTCGCGCGTGAGCGCAGGCAGCCTCAATGACAAACCCGCGCCATCGGCAAAGCGGACCGACGGATGCAAATGTCCCGTCACCTCGATCCGACACGCTCCTTCCCGCTCGCACAGGTCCCGGTGACCATGATGAAAGAAAAACTCTCCGGTCACATACGAAGGGAGAAAATCAAAAGCCCGCCGAACCTCACCGCGATCGTGATTTCCCTCAATCAGGATCAGCTCCGGCTCCAGTTCCGACAACATGCCGAGCCAGGCAACCGCTTCCTGCGGAGCTGCTGCGCTGTCAACGACATCGCCCACGAGAATGAGCCGATCCGGATTCCACGTCCCGACCATGTCGCGCAAGCGCCGCACGATTGCCTCCATTCCCCACATCGGCCAGAGCCCGCCCTCGGCCCTCCGGCTCACTTCATAGCCGAAATGCAAATCCGATGCTGCCAGCCA
This sequence comes from Verrucomicrobiales bacterium, assembly GCA_022361255.1. Lineage (GTDB taxonomy): Bacteria > Verrucomicrobiota > Verrucomicrobiia > Verrucomicrobiales > DEV007 > Arctic95D-9. The sequence continues at coordinate 1,283 of JAKSBG010000474.1, read as the reverse complement.
GCGCTCCGTCCGATGAAAAATACCGAGACGCGAATCGAGAACGACTTCATCGGTGATGTCTTCGCAGGAAAACACCTCCCCGCCTTTTTCGGCCGCAACTTCGGTTGATTTTTCTTCAGCGTCGATCATTCTTGCGCTCTTGAATCTATTCCCAAGCCAGCCCCATGTCAGAGGAAAATCCTGCCGAAAATAACGAAGACCTTGGCGAACTCCTGAAAGTCCGTCGTGAAAAGCTCGATTCGCTTCGCGAAATGGGCGTCGACCCTTTTGGAAAAAAGTTCGAGATCACGGATTCACCCGCCGCATTGCGGGAAAATTTCGAGGAGGAAAAGCAGGTTCGTATTGCCGGGCGAATCACCGCCCTGCGCGACATGGGAAAGAGCAACTTTCTCGACATCTCCGACATCCATGGTCGCATCCAGATTTTCGTGAACCAGAAGCAGATCGGCGAAGAACAATGGGCCGCCTACAAGCAGCTCGACATCGGTGACTGGATCGGGGTGGAAGGAGAAACCTTCACCACGAAAGTGGGCGAGCCATCGGTCAAAGCGAACACGATCACCGTGCTTTCGAAATCACTCCGTCCGATGCCGGATAAATTTCACGGCGTCGTTGATCCGCAAATCAAATACCGCCAGCGCTACCTCGACCTCATTGCGAACGAGCGTTCCCGCGAAGTCTTTCTCCAGCGTTGCCGCATGGTCGCCGAAATCCGCCGCTACCTCGGCGACAAAGGCTTTCTCGAAGTGGAAACGCCAATGCTCCAGGACGTTCCCGGCGGAGCCGCCGCTCAACCTTTTGAGACGCGCCACAACGCGCTCGGCATGGACATGTATCTTCGTATTGCGCCGGAGCTCTACCTGAAGCGCCTTCTCGTCGGCGGATTCGACAAGGTTTTCGAGCTCAACCGAAGCTTCCGTAATGAAGGCATCAGCCGCCGTCACAATCCCGAATTCACCATGCTCGAGGCCTACTGGGCCTACGCCGACTTCGAGCAGATGGCCGACATGGTCGAGGATCTCGTCTGCACTCTTGCCGAGAAATTCTGCGGTGGCTTGAAAATCGAACACAAGAACGCCGAGGGTGAGGTCACCAAAACGATCAACCTCTCGCGCCCCTGGAAGCGCGCTCCCTACAAGGAACTCGTCGCCGATGCCGCCGGAGCCGACTGGTGGGATCTTGACGCAGCGGGACGCCGCGCCCGCTGCGAGGAACTCGGAGTCGAGATTTCCCCGGAAATGGAAGACTACGAAGTTTCTCAGCAGGTTTTCGAAAAGCTCGTC
>JAKSBG010000293.1 GCA_022361255.1 Verrucomicrobiales bacterium | reverse complement strand
CGTTCCGGCGGGTGCGCCTTCTTTGTCGGTGAGAATCAGACCCCACAGAATTGCAGATCCGTTTGCCTCCACTTCGTGATCGTGAATGAAGGGGGGCGGCACGGCGTTTCCGTCGTCACTGGTGATATGGCCGCCGAGCGCGTTGAAGCTTTTCTCCGCCCGCATGCCCCGGAATTGAAGCGTTGCATTCGTGGTCTTGTTGTCCACCGCAGCGATCACGCGGACCGTTCCTCCGGGTTGGACGAAATAGGCACCGTTTCGTTCTTCGGAAATTGCAGGGCTGTCAGCGACCTCGACCTCAATTTCGACCGGGAAGGGTTCACCTACCGCGAGGGGAGCGCCGCTCACCGTCTTGCTGGAAGTCGCTCCCGAGCCTGAGATGCCGGCAGTGACGAGGGTGTTGAATTCGAAGCGACCATCTTCGGAAAACTCGAGATCGATTTCGCGTTCGACCGTTGTGTTTCCTGCAATGGTGCCGAGCTCGATGGGAAAATTTCCGAGGGTGCGAATTCTCCCGGGGACAGCGGACTTGTCGCGGGCTCTCGGGTCAACTCCCTGTAGAAATACCTCGAGGGCATCCTCTCCCTGATTCGTGATCGTCACCTTTACCTTTGGCGTGACCGGATTGCCATCCGTGTCGGTTACGGAAATATTCCCATCGCCATCGTCCACGAGTTCGACGTTCACAATGGGCTTGCCGTCGACGTCAGGAATCATTTGCATCGTGACCTCGAGCGGGTCGATGAACAGTTCTTTCTCACCCGAGAGAAGCGTCGATTGATCATCCCCGGCCGGAGTGGATGAAACTTCTGCCCGAAGTGTCACCAGTCCTCTCTTAAGAACCTTGCAGCGCACGGGATAGGACACGCTGGGTTGGTCTGCAGACAAATCGACCGAGGGGGGAATGTCGGCCTCGAGAATCTCGATTCGGTCTTCGGGCGAAGTGGTCAGGAAAATCCCTTCGTCGGCCCGGGGAAACTGGTAGGTGGCCCCGGTGATCCCGGCGTGAGAAATGGTCAATCTAGCTACAAAATCCTGGCCTTCGACCAGCTCGTCTTCTTCATCCACGGTAATGCTGATGGACGCTCCCGAGAGGATTCGCATTCCGTCGCGGGGAACCGGATTGCCATCGCCGAAATCGACCATGGTGCGATCGCTGACGAGAATTCCTCCGACGCTATTGATTCCCACCACTTTCAGGATTTCGAACTGCTCGTCGGTATTGACGAGATGGGAGATGAAATGCATCTGACTGTCTTTCCAGAGCATCGGGGAGCCTTGCGCTCCCGACCCCGTCCAGACGACGATTCCATCGTTGTTGATCCGGGGGACCACGCCGGCGTTGTGCGGGTTGTCCTGAGATGAGATCAGGGTGTGAACGCCCGCACCCAGCCCGTAGTTATCTTCCGGCAGATACAACCAGGTTCTCCCCGAGAAAAATCCGACGACTTCCCCGTGGTCATTGATATCGGTGGCACCGTGCGGGAGATCGTTTTCAATGACTTCCCCGTCTTTGTAAATGAAGGACCACTTCCGGTAATAGTGATCATCAAAGGTCTCGTCGTAGACCATTCCTTCTGCAGAGCAAACAATGGCATTCTCCGAGTTGATCGCGCGAGCGAATGCCTCATTCGAGACGTTGGCAATTCCGCTGTCGAAATCAAACATCCCGGTTTTTCCCCAGAAAGTGATTCCGGGTGGATAGAAAGTTGAGGTGTCACCATCCGGTGAGACGAGGGTCGGGACGTACGTGTAAATGCCGGAGTTCCCGTCTTCTTTCTGGAAGGTCACTGCAGCAGAGCCCGAGGCATTCACTTCGCCGGAGCGCAGATCGAGGCGATCATAGGTGCTGTCAAAGGTGATCAACTGATCGTCCTCTGTCCAGAAGGCTCCTTTTGACGTGCTGTTTTTGGTCAGGAACAGCAGCGTCCTGCCGGTCAGGGCCGTATCAAAGTGCAAGCGGGAAACATAGTAGCCGTCCGGTAGAACCAGTTCGTCAGTGATCGTCTCTGCAAAGGGCCGGAAACCCTCTTCCTCGATGAACACACCAGTGGTCCTTTCGCGGAAGGCGTAGTTATCCTGCCCGATTCCGATCGTTCGGAGGTTCTGGAGGATCCCGGTTTCTGTCAGCACGTCGAACGTGCCATACTGAGGAGATACTGAAAAGGAGGGGGGCGAGGCCTTCAGCAGGCCCGGAAAAACAAAGAAAGTGGCGAGAAGAAATGTTCTCAGGCGCAGGTGGGTTCGCTGTTTTGTCCGCTCGGCGAGTTCGCTATTCGATAAAGAATACGTCTTGGCGTTCCTAATTTTCATTGCTGAGCGGCAGGAGGGTGAAGCTTTCGTTCCGATGTAACCGGTGGAGCGGGACTTCTCTCGACGAAGACCTGACAACTGATATCGAATCATATTTCGTATTCGTCCAGATGTATTGAAGTGAGCGAGCCACTGGAGGGACAAAAATTACGGCCCGGTTCATTCAGCGTGTGCTGCATCCCGGTAGGGGTGCTGCAGGCGGTGGCACGAAAACGGCGGCGGGATTTCGGCCATGGCCGTTCAATTAGGAGCGATGCGAGACCTCATTACAGCCGGGAAAAGCGACCTGAACACCTGTTCTGGAACAGTAAAATCTCACCAGTTGGAAGCACGTGACGGAAGGATGGCACGGTTATTGCTGTTATGGAAATTATAACGATATATTCATATCATACATAAACCACACGAAACATAACCAATAAACTTCTCCTTATTTGTTCATGAGAAAGCCTACATACCCATTTGCAGCCTTATGGGCGGGAGACAAAACCAGACATGACGACATCAACGATTGCTTCCGACACCTTCCATCATCCCTCGCTGGGGGAACAGCCGATCCTCCTGGTGGATGATGATCCTGCTGTGCTGCAACTTCTTGAAAAAGCGTTGGCCTTGCACAGGTACAACATTTTATCCGCAAAAACCGGTGTGGAGGCTCTTCGCCTGACCCGGGAGTGCCGCCCTGCACTGATTATTCTCGATGTATCGCTGCCCGGTCGCAACGGGTTCGAGATTCTGGAGGAGCTGAATGCAGATCCGGTGACTGCGCCTATTCCCGTCATTTTCCTGTCGGGAAGCGATGTGCTTGCAGACAAACTAACGGGCCTGAAACTCGGGGCGGTGGATTATATATCCAAGCCTGTGCAGATTCAGGAACTTTTGATACGGATAAACACGCAGTTGAAACTGCGCCGTGCTCAGGAACGGCTTGAGAGTCTGTATCAGAAAAACGAAGAACTTTTGCTCAACGTAATGCCAAAGGCGATAGCTGATCGTCTGCGAAACGGTGAAACAGAAGTCGTCGATCGCGTTCCGGAAGCGACCATTTTGTTTTGTGACCTGGTCGGTTTCACCTCCCTCGCCTCCCAGATGAGAGCGGGACAGTTGGTGGAATTGTTGAACGCAATCTTCTTCGCTATCGACTGTTTGGTGGAAAAGCACGGTATCGAGAAAATCAAAACGATTGGAGATGCCTACATGGCTGCTGCCGGCGTTCCCGAACCGATGGAGGATCACGCGATTCGCATGGTGGATTTTGCTCTGGAGCTTCGCGAGGAACTGGCGCGGGTCGAAAGGGAGTGGGAGACGCCGGTTCGTTTTCGCATCGGTATCCATTCGGGAGAAGTGGTAGCGGGAATTATCGGGACCAAAAGACTGGCTTATGACTTGTGGGGTGATGCTGTCAACATGGCAAGTCGACTGGAATCAAATTGTGCTCCCACTCAAATTCACATCAGCTCGGAGACATTGATGCTGCTCGGAGGGGAATATGATGTGACTCCGAGGGGGCAGGTCAAAATTCGCGGGAAGGGGTACCGGGAGACCTATTATGTGAATCGGAAGGAAGCCGGGAATGTCTCCCATCATACCCTGCAGGACTCAGGAATCTCTTCGAATGTGATAAGGCCAATATCCGGGCGGGAAATGCGAAAAGGATCGGCATACGGCTCCGGCAATAAGCATGCCATGCAAAGCGCGTGAGCCCGGGCCGCCTTTGGCTCTCCTCATCCGGCAGGTTGCGTCGCGTTTGATCTAAATCCTTCGTATATGCTATATCCAACGGGGAGGAAATGAGCAAAGCGAGGCCGGAAATCTGGCCGGGGTGATCTGAGATACAACTGGATTTACAAACTAACCATGCGCGTGGCGCATGGTTGGCATCCTTTTTATGCATTGGATGAATGAATCTCTTCTGTCAGAATGTGAGACCAAATCACTCCTCTAGCCGTAATCAGGTCAGGGAGTTTCACTCAAACACTTACGATCATTATGCAACTGAAAGCAAAAACCCTGATTGCGTTGATGTCGGTCACGCCAATCGCCCTGGCACCGGCACAGGAAAAAGACGCGAAAAACCCGGAAACTCCGGACTACGGCAAATGCCCGGTGATGGGAACTCCAATCGGCCCGAACCGCGCGACTGCCAACAGCGCACTCGGAAATGATGACTGGTGGCCAAACCAGCTTAATCTCGACATCCTTCATCAAAATTCAGCAAAGGCGAATCCCCTCGGGGAGGATTTTGATTACGCGGAAGAGTTTGCCAAACTCGATCTTGCCGCAGTGAAGAAGGATTTGGAGAAACTCATGACCGATTCCCAGGAATGGTGGCCGGCTGACTATGGGCACTACGGGCCATTCTTCATTCGGATGGCATGGCACTCAGCGGGCACCTACCGGAAGCAGGACGGCAGGGGCGGATCCGCCGATGGCACTCTCCGTTTTGCTCCCCTTAACAGTTGGCCGGACAATGGAAACCTCGATAAAGCGCGCCGACTCCTCTGGCCTATCAAACAGAAATATGGTCAGAAAATTTCATGGGCTGATCTCATGATTCTCACCGGAAATGTGGCCTACGAGTCGATGGGATTCAAAACTTTCGGCTTTGCCGGTGGTCGGGAAGATGTCTGGGAACCTCAGAAGGATGTCTACTGGGGCCCTGAAACGAAGTGGCTTGGCGATGATCGCTACACTCCCGGCGAAGACCTTCCCAACCCGCTCGGCGCAACCACGATGGGGCTCATCTACGTAAACCCTGAAGGCCCGAAGGGCGAGCCTGATCCGATCAAAGCAGCCCATGCGATTCGTCAGACTTTTGGCAACATGGCCATGAACGACGAGGAAACGGTCGCACTCATTGCGGGCGGACACACGGTAGGCAAGACCCATGGTGCTGCAGGCCCCAAGGACTCTCTCGGTCGCGAACCTGAGGGCGCTTCAATTGAGGAGCAGGGTTTTGGATGGACCAACAGCCACGGGAAAGGGCATTCCGAAGATACCGTCACGAGCGGTCTCGAGGGGGCGTGGACCAAAAAGCCGGTTGAGTGGACTCATCTTTATTTCGAAAATCTCTTCAAATATGATTGGGAGCTGACCAAGAGTCCGCGCGGAGCCCACCAGTGGATTCCAAAAGGCGGCGAGGCTGCGAACACCGTACCTGACGCCCACATTGAAGGGAAAAAGCACGCTCCGATAATGCTGACGACTGATCTTGCTCTGAAAGAGGATCCGGAATTTCGCAAGATTTCGAAGCGGTTTCACGACAATCCTGAAGAGTTCGAAAAAGCATTCGCGAAGGCGTGGTATAAGCTGACTCACCGGGATATGGGGCCAAAGTCCCGTTACCTTGGGCCGGAGGTGCCAGAAGAGACCCTGTTGTGGCAGGACCCCGTTCCGGCTGTCGATCATGAATTGATTGACGATGCCGATATCGCTGCCCTGAAAAAAACGATTCTCGAATCCGGCCTGACTATTCCTCAGCTGGTATCGACTGCATGGGCATCAGCGTCCTCTTTCCGCGGATCCGATATGCGCGGTGGAGCCAATGGTGCCCGCATTCGGCTTGCTCCGCAGAAAGACTGGGAGGTGAACCAACCGGAGAAGCTCGCCGTCGTTCTGGCAAAGCTGGAGGAAATTCAGAAGGAGTTTAACGATGGTCAGACCGGTGGTAAGAAGGTCTCACTCGCAGACACGATTGTTCTTGGTGGAACGGCTGCTGTTGAGGCCGCCGCGAAAAAAGCGGGCCACGAGGTGGACATCGCCTTTCATCCCGGCCGGACTGATGCCACTGCCGAACAAACTGATGTGGACAGCTTCGGCGATCTCGAATTGAAACACGACGGGTTCCGCAACTTTCTGGGTCATGAGCTCGATCGGCCTGCGCCTGAGAATCTTCTGGATCGCGCCCAGCTGCTCAACTTGACTGCGCCAGAGATGACGGTGCTTGTCGGAGGCATGCGGGTTCTCGACACAAACGTGGGCCATCCTGATCTCGGTGTCTTCACGGAACGCCGGGGTGAACTGACCAACGATTTCTTCGTAAACCTGCTCGATATGTCTACTAAGTGGAGTGTTTCCCCCGTCTGCGATCATTTTTATGAAGGCCGCGACCGCAAAACCGGAGACCTCAAGTGGACAGCTACTTCAGTCGATCTTGTTTTCGGGTCGAACTCCCACCTGCGCGGTCTCGCGGAGGTCTATGCGACTGCTGACGGCGAGAAAAAGTTTGTTGAGGACTTCGTGGCGGCCTGGACCAAGGTGATGGAATTGGATCGCTTCGATCTCGACACCTGATCTCCGATAGCGATTTCCCTCAACACCCCGCCCCGTTTCGGTTCCTCCTACCCGAAACGGGGCATTTTTATGATCTGATTTCCGCAGCTCCTTTCGCTGAGAAAAAAGGGGTAAAAGTGGTCAGGGTTTTGGCTTCGGTTATTGCGGTGCGTCAGGTATTCCCGATGAGCCTGTCATCGCTTTTTCAGACGAGCGGGAAAGGGGCAGCCAGCCCGCCAACCCTGCTGACGAAAGAACGAGCCGTCGAGTCGTGACTAGAACAGAATTGGCTGATTTTAGTTCTTTGCTATTGACCGGTTTCAGGAAAAGCTTGCGATACCGAAATCATGGAATCGTCGTCTCATACCATCCGGCATGTTCTTCATTATCTCCTTGTGATCCCTGGCTTTCTCGGGCTTGCTCTGCTTCTCTACTTCATTACGCAAAGTGCCCGGGGCACAGTTGGGGAAAGGCCGGTATCAAAGTTGGCCTCAGAAAGTTGGGCCGAAGCGGTAAAAAGGGTGCCGGCTGACATGCCGGTGGTTTGGCCTGATGACGAAGGAGAGCTTCCTGAATCCCTCGAAGATCTGAATGCTGACACCCGGGAGCGCTGGGGGAAAACCAATGCCTTTATTATCTCCTGTTCCCTTCTGGTGCTCCTCGGCGGGGTGGGAATTGGGTTGATGACTGCAGCGCTGACGGAAGCCGAACCGCCGGGGTTTCCCCTCTTACGATTCGGGGCGGCGATTTTTCTGATTCTGCCGGCCTGGCTTTTCTGGGGGTTCAACCTTGCGTATCCGGGCGAACACACGGGGATTTTTCCGAAACTCTATTTCGGTTTTCCGAGCATGGGGCCTGTCGACTACGGGATGGGTGGAATGACGGCGTGGACCGATTGTTTTTTCATCGCTGTATATTCTCTGCTTGGTGCCGGACTGTTTCTCTCCTTCTCCGCAGCCCGGGTTCGTGCCACAGCATTGATGCTGATCGCGATCCCCTTCGCGACGATTTCTTTTCCTTTTCTCATTTCCTGGAAATGGGGCGGGGGCTGGATTGATATGTTAAACAACAATTATGATTTTGCGGGCAGCGCATTGCTTCATTGGCACACGGGCGCCGCCGCGCTCGTAGCGGGAGGATTGCTGACGCTTTTTAAAAGGAAGGTGGTATTACCGGAACCGGGAAAGGTTTCTCCACTGGTCTTCCCCTTTATGGTTATCGGCGGACTCTTATATATTGTCGGTCTTATCGGATTGAATGCCGGATCAACTCTCGACAGTGCTCCTGATGCCGTCGCGGTTGTCCTGCAGGTTTCGACAGCGGGTGCGCTCGTTTCCGCTATTCTTTCGGTTGTCTGGTGGTTTTTCTTTCGAAATCGAGGTCTGATTGAAATGGTGCTGATAGGACTCGCAGGAGGGGTGGTTGTTGTGTCAGGCGCAACGGATTCACTAACGTGGAATGGAGTATTCATTCTCGCTTCCCTTGCGGGATTGGCTGTGCCCGGGTTCGTGGTCGTGATGGACCGGATCGGATGGGTGGATCCCCTCGCAGTAGGACCGGTTCACGGTGTCGCCGGTTTGATCGGAACAATCGGGGCGAGTTGTGCGAGTTTTTCCGACGGTATGGAGGTGAGCCTGGTCGGTCAAATGATCCTGGCTGCGGTTGTTCCTGTGGGGGCGATTTTTCTTACAGCAGCTGTCATCCTGCTTGCAGGTGCTGCTGGCTACGTTTTTCGCGGCGCAAAACGATCCCACTCCGGTGAAGTGAGTTCGGAAGGGGCATCTCCGCCTATGTTGCCGAAGGCCTAGGTGTGCACAGCAGGAGTTCCAAAAGCGGGTGTGGAAATTGCTTCGCTGGTATTCGAATGGCGGGTGGAAGGAAAAAACTGATTTTTTTCAATCAGGTTGAGTCCAGCGACGATTCCCTTTTTGAACACGGCAATCAGCCAATTCATTTTCAACCAATCCAACTACCCAATCATGAAACATCTCATCCTTACACTCGCCATCGTCGCAACCGCCTTCTTCGGAATGACCACTGTGGAAGCCGGAAGTTACCGGAATCACTGCGGACCGAAAGTCTACAAAGTGCGCACCTGCGAGATTGATCGCTGCAAATACAAGAAGTGGGCCTACGACCACTGCGGAAAGCGCTACAGCTACTGGGTGACCGTTATCACCTACAAGGACTACTACTCCAACGGAAGCTACCGCGTCTGGAAGCGCTCGATCAGCTAAGAATTCGAAAACTTTTTGCAATCAGGGGGATCTTTTTGCAATCAGGGGAAACAAGTGGCCGGGTCTGCAAGTCGCAGCCCGGCCATCTTTCTGTACGGACCGGAAGGCTCCGCTTGCAATGCCGGGATCTCTTCAATCTCCAGCGAGAATTTGAAGTGCCTTGATGCCTCCGTATTTGACGGCGCCCGGAACCATCTCATCGCTCCAGTTGTCGTTGATTGAAGAAAAGGAAAATTCTCCGGCATCGACTTCGAGTTCATCAATCCGGTCACCGAGGATGAACCGGGCTGCGTAGGCTACCGCAGCGAGAGAACCGTCCGCCTTGATAACCACTTTTTTGGTTTCCCACTTGGGGTGCTGGCGAACCATCGCGACTGTCGAAACGAGATCGTGTACACGGCGGACAAATACGGAATCATTGTAGCCGTAGAAGTAGACCGGAGAGCGTTGCCAACTGTCAGCGGGAACATCTTTTTTTCCGGAATACGTCATGGGAGTGTTGCGGGCTTTTTCATCCTGCAGTCCGTAGAGGTAGGGAGTTACGATGCTGGCGTTTCCCTCTGTTCCCGCCTGAGTGTCTGAAAGTATAATGTGAACTTCTCCATTCCAATCGGAGGGATGGGAAAACGCGGCCCGGAAGGGGGATGAATTTCCGGAAATGGTTCCGGTCATCGTGACAACTTCGCCTTCCGTGCTTTTTTCACTGAGTTCGAAAGAGGCTTCTGTTCCCCGCACGTCATCGCCTCGCAGGATGATGTTCCACGCTTCCCTGAGCCAGGTCTGATCGCCTTTCTCCAGTGCCTCTGCGAGTTGCTTCGCGGAATCTTCCGCCCAGAGCCGGTTGAGAGCTTTCTCGTGCTGATCACCGGTCTCGTAGCCATCCGGTTTCGGTTCCGCTGCGCCACCTTCCGCCCAGATCGCGAGTTCTTTTCGTCCGAGATGCTGGAAGTCACGCTCCAGCACCGGCTCTTCGAGCCCGATCTGGAAGTGCCGGTTTACGAAGGAATACAGGTGCGTCCGGGAGACGTGGTTGTAGTTGTGCTTGAAGTGAATGTCGAAGTGCGCCTCATAATTTTTCGGGGCATTCAGTTTCTTGAACAAATCGATGAGGTCGGGATGGCCTTTGGTTTCCAGTTCAATCGTCCAGTCATCGGCGGCGGTCATTCCCAGTGGCTTCGGCGCCAACGCTGCGGCGATATCCATGTTGCCCTGACCAATGCGGAGATAGTGGGTGTTTTCGCAGGTGCATCCTCCCTGCATTGCTGTCGATGGCATTACACAGGGAAAGGCGGCATCGATTCGGTCGTCGATCGCGGCGGAGATCATAGTCTGCGTGCCGCCTCCGCTCGCTCCAGTCACACCGAGACGATTCTCATCGATGCCGTCGAGTGTCAGAAGGAAATCGAGTGCCCTGACACTGTTCCACGATTGAAGGCCGAAATTGGTTTGCAGACGGAGTGTCGCGGCGGGACTGACAAATCCGAATTCGCCGGGCTCTGTTCCGTTCATGTGGTCGCGGGGGCCGCGCCGGTGCTCAAGAAACTGAATGGAATCCGCTTCTCCCAGCATATCGTAGGCAAATGCGACACAGCCCATGCGGGCGAGCTGGACACAACGGGCTACGATCGGATTCCGGGCAGCCGCTTCGAACCGCTCGCCGCCATTCGCGATCTGATATTTCACCGACCGGTGACCGCCCGCGTTTTCCGCGTCATAGAGCCGCCCGTTTTTCCAGTGTCCGTGCGGACAGAGGATGGCGGGGCGTTTACCATTGATGAGTCCGAGATTTTCGGATTCGCCGCTGGGCGTGAACAGGCTTCCCGTGACGTAGTGTCCCGGAAAGCTCTCCAGGTAGACTCGCTCGACGGTGAAGCCATCACCCTGCACTGCGCCGAAGCGTTTCGCATTGAGTGGAGTTTTCTCCGGAAAGGGGTAGAGCCCACATGCCAATTGGGTGCGCAGCCGAATTTCCTTCTTCCTCGCCTCCCAGTCATCTCCTGACGCAACCGCTCGAAAGGGGTGATAGTCGTGTAGGGTGACCGGGTCAGTGAAGCGGGTGTCCGCTCTCAAGGACAGGATGCCTGCCAGTCCGGTCAAACAGATGTGGAGATATACTTTCATCATTTGGTTCTCTACATGGAACGCTCCCCCAATCCCTCTACCAGAGCCTGGGAGGGACCGCTCCGGTTTTCGGGTTTTTCGTCAAAGGCTTCGCCTCCACTTCTTTTCTCCATGCATCGAGTTCCGCAGCCATTTCTTTGGCCAGGTCGGCTTCGAGTTGCTCGAGATTGTTATGCTCTCCGAGGTCCGTGGAAAGTTGGTAGAGTTCATAGGCACCGTCCTCGAGATCCTGAATCAGTTTGTAATCACCTTTGCGGACCGCGCTGGCGGGAAAGCCGCCTTGATTGGCATAGTGCGGGTAATGAAAAAAGATCGGGCCG
>JAKSBG010000236.1 GCA_022361255.1 Verrucomicrobiales bacterium | reverse complement strand
GCGATTTGGAGAGAAACGCGAATCCGGAGCCAGGCGAATGCGAGGAGCGGACTGGGGTGAGCTGCGGGTGCTGCGGGATTTGCAGAAAGACGTGATCGGTGACAGCGGGTGACGGAATTCGAAGCCGAAATCGAAGACATGGTATTTGATTCCCATGGGGCGCCTCTCTCATTTGGATTGCGCACGGAAGTTCAACAGCCCGCCCTACCGGAAACGTTCCGGGTCATACCCTGCTTCTTCACGCTTCGCGCGAAGACTCTTTTCCAGTTGGAGAAGTGTTTCCGCGTGGACGGGGTCGTTGGCCAGGTTTGTAAATTCCCCCGGATCATTTTTCAGATCGTAGAGTTCTTTCCCTTTCCGGCCATATCCCCAGTGGGTGTATCGCCAGTCGTGTGTGCGAAGTGATTCGCCACCACTCCGACTGATGGTGAAAACATGTTCTTTTACCCAGTTCGTCGACTTGGTGTCATTGAGAAGAGACAGCATACTTTGCCCATGAAGAGTTTCAGGTGGAGACAGTTTTACCAACTCCGCGATGGTCGGATAAAGGTCGATCAGCTCAGTGAGATGAGTCGTTGCTTCACCGTGGGTTTTTTCCAGCCACGGGACGCTGAGGATAAACGGGACGCGGGTAGCCTCTTCAAAAAGGTGCTGCTTTTGGTATTTGTTATGGTGGCCCAGTAGATAGCCGTGATCACTGGTAAAGATCACGATGGTGTTGTCGCGCAACCCGAGTTCATCGAGCGCATCAAGCACCCTGCCTACCTGGGCATCCATGTAGGAAACGCTCGCGTAATAGGCTTGCAGCAATCCTTTGTGCAAATCCGGAGTGACTCCGTAACGTGAGTTGGATTTGTATTCCCGGATGACCTTCGGCACGTCATCGAGATCTCCTTCCGGGAAAATCGGGGCGACCATGGTGCTCCGATCGTACAGGTCGAAGTATTTTTGAGGCGCTACGAGAGGAACGTGAGGCCTGACAAAACCACACCCGAGAAAAAACGGCCTGTCTCTGTTTCGTTTCAAAAATTCGATGGCGGCCTCAGCGGCCATCCCGTCTGCATGTTCGAGATCGCCGGTGGAAGCTTCTACACCGGTGAAAGTCTGTGAGCTTTTGTCTTTAGGAGACCATTCGGTTCGGACTCCGGGAGCATTCTGTTCGAGTGCCTTGATGTTCACCGTTTCGTCCCATGACGGTGGATCATCATGATCCGCTGTGCCGGGAATGATTTCTGTTGGAATTCCCATGTGGTAAATTTTGCTGACTCTTCCCACGTGGTAATTGTTGTTGCGAAACATCTGGGAGAGAGTGATCACATCCGGCATGTTTTCGCGAAGGTTGCCGCTGTTCCCCAGCATTCCGTTTGTATAGGGATAGAGGCCAGTCATCATTGATGCCCGCGATGCTCCACAGACAGGATACTGGCAGTGCATATTCTCGAAGCGGACACCGCGAGCAGCCAGCTTGTCCAATTCAGGAGTCTTGCATTGCGGATGCCCGAAACCGCTCAGAGCCGTGTTCAGGTCGTCTGACATAAGAAGAAGAACATTTGGCTTTTTCTCTTCCGCGTTGATGCCGGAGGCAAACAAAAGAACGACGAGAAGGGCAGGGGGGATAAATTTCATAGAGAGCGATTATTTTCGAATTCTCAATCACAATGTCCAGCTTGATACGAGAGAGTGGCTGGCGTGAAAATGGGCAGGACCCGATAGCAAAACGGCAATAGAGAGCTGGTAGTCTGAGTTTGTAAACCGATACCGGACGCGACAGCTCGCAAGTCCGGGAATGAATCATTTGCGCATGTCTTGATGGGAGTCAGGCGAATTTTTCGGAAGCTCAGTCAGTCGCCCCGATGCAAATCAGCTCTTTCATGGTGTGGGCAAAGAGGTGACCGTTTGCAAATGTGAGTGAGGCGAGACTCCACGTTTTTTCCCCGGGACCGAGGTCATTTACAGCGACGAGAGAGTCAGGGGAGAGTTCTTCGACAGAAGTGTCTATCACGTAGACCGTTCCGGTAACGACAGGAAGAAACAGAAATCTTCCGACTCGCGTCGGACTTGCTGCTGAGATGTGTCCCCAACCGGTCCCATTGTGGCCTTTGTCTCCCACCGCGAAGCCATTCGCGTTCAGCGGGGTCCCGCCCGGTGCAGATTTTCCGAAATACCACTGATCGTTCTCCCGCCGTTCCCCGTCGGCTACCATCTGCGAAGGCAGTTCAAGATATTCCACCTTGCCCGTTCCAGCCTGGACTCGACCAAGATAGGGCACGTTGTGGGAAAGAAACCAGTGCCAGTCGTCGATGACAAGATTGGCCTGATTCGTAATGGGGTGACCCTTGCCGGCTTTGATCGATACCTTTTCCTCCCGGTTCCATGTTTTAGTTTTGGGGTCCCATTTCCATAGAGTGCTTCCTTCGTATAGAGGTTGCTTTGTCAGGATTTTTCCTGTGGCGGAATTCATCACGATATGTTCTCCGCGGAGAAAGCCGAAGACGTAATCTCTGTTCCAGTGGCAGGCAAAAGAAGGATCGTAGCCCGGGAGGGATGTGCTCCAGATGGTTCGACCGGGATCTGAAGGAGAGAGGCTGGTGAGGCTGTGTCCGGCCGGTTTCTCGAGCGGGGCGTGCGGGCCTCCACGTGCATGCGAGACTGCGTGTGTTCCGTCAGGTAGTATGCCAAGAACCGGAGTGGTGTGAATGCAGGTGCCGACAGTTTCTCTCCAAAGAATTTTTCCGGTAAGCTTGTCGATACCGTGGAGGTAGGTCCAGACTTCCTTCTCATCGATTCCATCGGGGACATCCGTTCCTTTTTCGTTTTTCACCCCGGGTGCTGACCATTTCTGAATTTTTGCGCCCTGCTCCTTGTTGGCAACCTCCACGTAGAGGATTGTGTCGTCGATGAGAATAGGTTCCGCCTGGCGATTGTTGTGTTTGAATCGTGGCGTCCATTCGCGGAACCAGACTTCCATTCCGTCAAAATCATAGCATCCCATCGAACCGCAGCGGTTGAAGAACCAGACATGTTTACCGTCTGTGACAGGAGCGAAAACTGTTCCGTCGGTGAAGCCGCCGGCGAGGGAAATAAATGCCGTTCCCGGCAGATCAACCTGCCAGAGGATTTCACCGGTATCGGCATCCAGGCAGAAACCGATAATATCAGTAACACCCTCTTTTTCCTCCATGTTTTTGATCGGTACGTGAGTGGTTACAAAAACGCGGTCGCCCCATATCGTCGGATTGCTCATGCCGGCCTCCGGCAAAGAAGTCCGCCAGCGAATGGTTTCATTTCTGACCACACTCCACTTTGTCGGGGGTGTCCCTTCGACCTGCCAGTTCCCGTTCGGACCGGCAGCCTGCGGCCAGTTACCGGCAAATGCGTTTGGTCCGGTGGGGAGGAGAACGGCAGCGGCCAGAAAGGCGGCAAAACAGTTGGGTTTTCTGGTCATAAATTGAGGTAACAGAGTGCAGTCGGAGACATGACAGGGGTGGGTCACGCAGGCAACAGGGGTGAGTCAGTTGCCGGTAGAGTGGTCCGATCCATCAGGCGATAATGTCTTTTACCACATTTCCGTAGATGTCGGTCAGCCGAAAATCGCGGCCCGCGTAATTGTAGGTGAGGCGTTCGTGATCGAGCCCTAACAGGTGCAGAATAGTAGCGTGGAGATCATGGATGTGAACGGGATTTTCGATCGCCTTGTAGCCGAAATCGTCGGTCGAGCCGTGACGGTATCCGCCCCTGACGCCTCCGCCCGCCATCCAAAGCGAAAACCCTTTGTTGTTGTGATCACGGCCGTCACCCAGCCCCTGAGCGTAGGGGGTTCGTCCAAATTCACCGGTCCAGATGACTAGGGTGTCCTGCAAAAGGCCGCGATTTTTCAGATCTGTCAGAAGGGCGGCGACCGGCTGATCAGTGACCGCTCCACAATTTTGCAGATTGTCATTGAGGAGGCTGTGGTGATCCCAGCTGGTAGGGGCGGTCACTTCTATGAAACGAACACCGGCTTCCGCAAATCGCCTTGCCAGAAGGCATTGCCTTGCGAACCGGCCGGAGTCGCCCTGCCGGTCGGTACCGTAGAGCTTTCGGATTGAATCCGGTTCACGATTCAAATCAAGGACGTCCGGAATTTCATCCTGCATCCGGTATGCCAGCTCGAAAGATTCAATCGCGCCTTCGATTTCAGGATGGTAGATGTCACGTGCGAGTTGCTTCCGGTCGAGCGAAGTAATCAGGTCGATCTGGGCACGTTGCATCTGTTGTGAAATCCGATCATTACTGATGTTTTTCATCGGCGGTCCGGGCTCCTCTGTTTTCCCGGAAAGCGCCGAGAAAATCGCGGGCAGTTGCCCGCCACCGATTTTTGCTCCCTGGTAGGCTGCGGGAAGGAAGGCGCTTCCGTAGTTATTGGCTCCGCCCATGTCGGATGGGGGATTCAGAGTGACAAACCCGGGGAGGTTGCTGTTGACGGACCCGAGTCCGTATAGAGACCAGGCTCCCAGTGAAGGGCGGACAAATTGAAAGCTGCCGGTATGCAGTTGAGCATAGGCCTGCGGGTGGTTTGGCAGGTCGGTATGCATGCTGTTGATGAGACAGAGGTCATCGGCGTGGTCTGCTGCGAGACGGGGAAAAAGGGATGAGATACGGAGTCCTGATTCTCCATGTTGCCGAAATTCCTGCGAGGAGGCGAGAAGCTTGGCGGCACTGCCGCGCCAGGCCTCTCCATTTCGTTTTTGAAGTTCGGGCTTGTAGTCGAAAGTGTCGACATGAGACGGGCCGCCTTTCATGCAGAGAAAGATGACGCGCTTTGCCCGTGCCGGAAAATGCGGTGCGCGAACAGAGCTACTGGAACGGGCCTTTCCGAATGCCTCAAAAGTCGAAAGACCGGCGAAGGCAAGATATCCGAATCCGGAGGAAAGCGACTTCAGTACTGCGCGCCTGGATTGTGGTTTTGATAGGTGGTTGGGTGTCATGCCGGGTGATCAGTCAAGGTTACGGAACTGCGCGGTGGAAAGGAGGGCCTGACAATACCTCTTCAGGCTGTCAGGTTTGTCAGGTGTCGATTCGACTTGCCGGAAAAACTCCTCGCCCACTTTTCTCTCCTCAGATGAAGGGAGGCGACCCAGGCAGACGCGAAAGGCTGCGGAAACGAGGTCGTCATTGTCTCCCTTCCGGATCAGCATTGCGAGACTTTCCGCTCGGGCTTCGACGAACCCGCTGTTCATGAAATAAAGCGCCTGCATCGGGACATTTGTTGTTTCGCGATGTCCGGTAACAAGGCTGGACTCTGCAAAGTCAAACAGCTCCAGAACATCGGGAAGCTTGTCGCGAAGCACCGGCAGATAGACGGACCGGTGGGTGGAGCCGTCCAGATCGGGTGGGATGTCTTTTGCAAAATGGCTGAGTGCAGCATTGCGGTTCCCGGTGCGACCGATCAGCGATGCGAGGGGCCGGGTGGAATTGAGATCGCGGGACACAGCCAGCATGGCGTCACGGATTTCCTCTGCATCGAGGCGGCGTTTGGCCATTCTCCAGAGGAGACGATTCTCTGGATCTTCGAGAAAGGCTGACTCGCGGTAGTCGGAAGATTGCCGGTAGGTATCTGTCAGAACAAGCTCGCGTATCAGTTTTTTGAGGGACCATCCATGTTCGTTCACGAGCCGAAGTGCGAGATAGTCGAGCAGCTTCGGATGGCTGGGGCGCTCGCCGTTGTATCCAAAGTTGTCCGTCGTGCGCACGAGTCCGGTCCGGAAAAGGTGCTTCCACACTCGATTGACGATGACACGGGCGGTGAGGGGATGGTCGGGATGCGTCAGCCATTGTGCATATTGGAGCCGTCCACTTTGTCCCCCGGAAATCACCGGGCTGCCGGCCAGGTCGATGACTTCGGGAAATCCCCGCGGTACCTTTTCTTCGCCCGGTTGCCCCAGTTCTCCCCGTTCGTACACGGGGAGATCCCGGACATCACTGCGATCTAGGGCCCCCATACACATCACGTTGGGTTCGCCCTTTTCATTGACGAGTGCGAGTTTTCCGTCAATTGCTCCGACTTTCCAGATGTGTCCAATCGCCATTTGGAGGCTGTATTCCCCGGTCGGGTCCCTGCCTTCCTGTCTCGCTTTTTCCGCTCTCGCAATTGCCGCCTCTTTCTCTGCAATGAGATCACTTTTCTGCTGCTTCAGCTTCAGGACGGCATCTGGTGTGGTTGCCTGATAGAAGGTCGGGAGCCCTGCTGCCCGGGGGAGGTGAATCAACTCCCCACCGATTTGATTGTCGGGACCAACTGCGGTTCCGATGTGGGTTTTCGTGCTCCGGAAAATTCCGGCGAGAGCATAGTAGTCGCGCATCGAGATTGGATCGAATTTGTGATCATGGCAACGGGCGCAGGCGACCGTGATCGCCATGAAGCCCTGTGTGCTCGCGTTGATCTGTTCATCGGCAACATCAGCGAGAAACTGCTCGCGGTTCATTTCATTGAGGCTGACCGGACCAACTGCGAGGTAGCCGGTCGCGATGAGGAGGCGTGCCCTTTCGGAATCCTGTTTTGCCGGGAGCAGGTCTCCGGCAAGCTGCTCGATAACGAAACGGTCAAAAGGGATGTCGGCATTGAAGGCGTCGATGACGTAGTCCCGGTAGCGCCATGCTTCGGGGTAGGTGAAATTGGATTCCTTGCCACTTGATTCTGCAAACCGGGCCACGTCGAGCCAGTGCCGTCCCCATTTTTCGCCGTAGGAGGGTCGGGAAAGCAATTCGTCGACCCGGATTTCGAGTGCTGCGTCGAGTCCGGCCCTATTAACAGCGAGTTGAAAACGTTTCCGATCCCTCCGGTCAGGAGGCAGGCCGGTCAGGTCAAAGTGGATCCTTCGCAGCAGGGTAGCGGGCGTTGCCGGCGGCGAGGAACTGAGGCCGGCTTCGGCGAGTTCTTTCCGGATGAACCGGTCCACATCGGTCGCGGGAGCGGGAACAATATCGGGTGGGGCGGCAGGAACAGGCGGAACAAAAGCCCAGAATTTTCGCCCCGAATCAATGTCGGTGGGAGCATCTGAAAGTTTCCCGGAAGGGCCGGTTCTCGGGTCCGGTGCCCCATCTGCAATCCACTTTCTGAAATCGGAGAGGATGGTGGCGGAGAGCCGTTCCTGTTTCGGAGGCATCTCCAGATCGGGTTGCTCGTGAGCCATTGCCGCGAGGAGCAGGCTATTGTCGGGCTTGCCCGGAACGACAGCGGGTCCGTTGTCTCCGCCTTTTTTCATCCCTTCCGCCGTGTCGAGCAGCAGGCCGCCTTTCGCTTTGCCACCGTCGACCGAGTGGCATTCATAGCAGGACTCGATAAGGACGGGACGAATTTTCTTTTCGAAAAAATCAAAGTCTGCTGCCGGGGACGGGACAACAGGGAGGGGAATGAAAAAGACGAAAAAGATGAGGCTCCGCACATTCATTCTACCGAAAGGTCGTTGCAATTCATTGCCGGTCAATGAATTTACCAAGTTGCTCTGCGGGAGAGCAAGGGGAGAATCTTCCTGCCGACAGTCTTCAATCGACCTTCTCGATAGAGTCGGGAGCGACCTTGATTTTCCGTTCCCGATAGAGAGCTCCGAGGGCCTGCTTGAAGGCCTTTTTGCTGACTCCGAAATGATTGCGAATTTCTTCGGGCGCCGTTTTGTCACCGAAGGGCAGCTTCCCTCCCTCTTCGGCGAGTTCTGTCATGATCCGGTCACCGAGCGTGGTGACTCTGCGGTATCCGATCGGCTCAAGCGACAAGTCGATCTTTTCGTCGGGTTTGAGGGCAGCGATGTAGCCGTCGTATTTTTCCCCGACCCGTAGCGTTCGGGAGACTCGCTCCCGATGCAGCAGTCCGCGGAATTGACCGTCAATGATAGCCATGTAGCCGAGCGGGGTTTCCTCCTGAATGAGAAGAGACACTTCGTCGGCAATATCGTATTCGGGCCGGCGTTTGTTGAGGAAACGGTTGGTCCGGGCAGATGCCACAATCCGGTTTGAAACCTCATCGAGATAGACATGAACGAGCACCTTCTCCCCCGGCTTGACCCGTCTCAACTGTTCGCGAAAGGGGAGGAGCAGATCTTTCGGGTAGCCCCAGTCGAGAAAGGCGCCGATTTTCCGGTTCACCGCTTTTACCTCCAGCATCACGAAGTCTCCGACCTCGCAGACAGGACGGGTGGAGGTGGCCACGATTCGGTCCTCTGAATCGCGGGAGATGAAAACCTCCACCTCGTCGCCCTGCTCCACATCTTCCGGTACTTCGCGGTTGGGCAGAAGAATTTCGCCGAGCTCACCACCATCGAGATAGAATCCGTGATCGGAATCGCGAAGAATGATAAGTCGGTTTATTTTTCCCAGTTGTGCCGAGTGGGGCTGCATGCCGGTATGGTAGCCGAGGTCGGAGAAATTGCGCGATTAATTGAAGCTTGAAACAAATCCCCGAATGCGGCGGAAAGATGTTTTGCCCTGAGGCGAGGGATTGGCTTCAATGTGCGGACATGAATTTCAGGATCCTGCTTTCCGCTGTAGCGACTCTCGCGCTTTCTTTCGCTCTTTTCGCAGAAGAGAAACGTCCGCCGAATATCATTTTCATTCTCGCTGATGACCTTGGGTACCGGGAGCTGGGAAGTTACGGGCAGGAAAAAATCATGACGCCCCGTCTCGACCAGTTGGCAGGGGAGGGGATGCGTTTCACGAGGGCCTACTCGGGCAATGCGGTGTGCGCGCCGTCGCGCTGTGTGCTGATGACAGGAAAGCATCCCGGAACAGCGATCGTGCGGAACAATCGCGCCATGCGTCCCGAAGGGCAGTATCCGATTCCCGATTCGGAAGTGACAATGGCGGAGCTGCTGGTGAAAGAGGGCTATGTCTGTGGCGCCTTCGGAAAATGGGGGCTGGGAAATATCTGGTCGGAAGGGGATCCAAACGATCAGGGATTTGACCGCTTTTTTGGTTACAACTGCCAGGGGCATGCCCATTCGTTTTATCCGGCCTATCTTCGGAGTGATGACCGGGAATATCCTTTGCAGAACTACCCACCCATCCCCGGACATGGTGGACTTGCGGAAGGCTCAGATCCCGCCGATCCGGCAAGCTACGACATGTATAAAGGGCAGGACTATTCCTCCGATCACATCAACGACAAGGCGCTCGATTTCATCAAAACGAATCAGGACAAACCGTTCTTTCTTTATTACCCGAGTCTGATCCCGCACGTCGCGTTGCACATCCCGGATGAGCATCTCGAACCCTATCTCGCGATGAAATGGAACGACCCGCCCTTTACCCGCGAAAGGTCCGGTTACACTCCGCATTTCACTCCGCGGGCTGCCTACGCTGCGATGATTACCCGACTCGATACCTACGTGGGGCGGGTGCTCGATTTGATTGAGGAACTTGGTCTGACTGACAACACGATCGTGGTATTCAGTTCAGATAACGGAACCACGCATCTGGGAGATGAGGTCGACTATGAGTTTTTTGCCAGTGTCGGGGAGTTGCGCGGGTTGAAAGGGGAACTCTACGAAGGGGGAATACGCGTGCCGCAAATTGTGAAGTGGCCCGGCAAAGTGAAAGCCGGTAGTGTCACGGATTTTGTAACCGGTTTCGAAGACTGGCTTCCGACGCTGCTTGATTTGATCGATGCGGAAACGCCGGTGCCGGATGGCGTGAACGGAATCAGCATTGCAAAGACCCTTCTCGGAGAAGACCAGGGCGAGCGCGATTTTCTGTATCGTGAGTTTCAGGGCTACGGCGGTCAGCAGTCCATCTGGCTGGGAAATCGCTGGAAAGGAATTCGGACGGGGATAGTCGATAAGAGATCAAAAAAGAAAGATCCGTTGCGGGTGGAACTCTATGATTTGGATCACGACCCGTCAGAGAAAACGGACGTTGCAGAAAAGTATCCGGAGATCGTCTCCCAAATCGAAGCGCTCATGAAGTCCGAACGAACCGTCTCCGACATTTTTCCGATGGGTCCGCTGGATGCGTGGATGGAGTCGCCGTGAGGTGCTCGAGACGAACCTATTCCCCTCCCGGCTTTGTCCGGTGATCGCCGAAATATTTCTCGCTGCGGTAGCGCAGCCAGACACGCAGCTCCTGCGGGATTTGATCCTTTTCTTCGCGGGTCATTCGCTCGTAGAGTGAGAGGGCTCTTTGGCGTTCGTTGCGGCAGGCGCTGTTGCGGTGCTGCTTCCAGAAAGTCCGGGCGAGGCGGATGCGGCGGGCGGTCTCTTTTACGAGGGCTGCTCCGGCGTATTCTGCATCAGGGATCTTACGCTTTTTTGCCATAAATTTTCGAAAGAATACGCCAATTGTCGAAACTTGTTCAGGATGAAATGATTTCTGACGGAATTTTTCCCTCCCAATCTATGATGCGAATCTATTTTCTCTGGATACTCTCTCTTGCTTTGGTTGTGGCTGCGCAGGCAGAGCAACGCTTCGTTTATCTCTCTGCGGGAGGTGCCGTGACGGTTTATCAGGTCGATGTGCCGACGGGGAAAGTAACGGAGATCCAGAAGAACCGGGGAATGGGACTCACTGCGATCACGAAAGATCAAAAGACGCTCTACCGCGTCGGCGGAAAAGAAATCGAAACCTATCGGATTCAGAAAAACGGAAAGCTGAAATCGCTAGGAAAATCACCTACGGATGCGAAAGGGGGATTTCTGGGGCTGGATTCGACGGAGCGATTTCTTGCCGGGAGCAATTATGGCGGTGGCAGTGTCGCCGTCTGGGAGATCGGTGAAGACAAGATTGCGAAAGGTGAACCGGTAGCGGAGATGGTGCTGGAGAAAGCGGCACACTCCTCCGTTTTCTCACCGGGCAATGAATTTCTGCTCGTTCCCGCGACGACGCCGAACAAGGTTTTCCAGCTGCGCTTTGATGCAGCAGCCGGAACGATTGAGCCGAATGATCCGCTCTTTATTTCCGGTCCGACCGGGGAAGGGACGGCGCAGCAGCCCAGGCATATCCGGTTTCACCCGAACGGAAAAATTGCCTACACGACTTTGGAGAGGGAATCGCCCGGAGTCGGCGTCTGGAAATGGGATGAGGGGAAAGGGCACTTGGAGTTGCTGCAGAATATCATCACGATTCCGGATGGTTTTGAGGGATCGATTACGACCGCGGATCTTCATCTGACACCGGATGCGAAGTTTCTCTACGTTTCAAACCGTGACCTCACGGATCGCAAAGCGGTCACCGGAAACAGTTCGATTGTCGGGTTTCGTGTCGATCAATCAACCGGCAAGCTGAGCCTGATCGGACACACACACTGCCCTCAGGTCCCGCGCTCCTTTGCGATCGACCACGCGGGAGAGTTTCTCTACGCTGCAGGACAGACGGCAGCGAAACTGGAGGTTTTCCGGATCGATTCTGATTCAGGTGAACTTTCCAGTGTGCAAATGCTTGATACCGGCAAGGGACCGAATTGGGTTCTTTGCGTGACAAAACCCTGATCCGCGATGCGATTTTTCACTCTCCTTTTGCTTTCCTTTACGGCGGTTTTGACTGCTGCGGCGGAAGACGAAATTTCCTTTAACCGGGACATTCGCCCGATTCTATCGGACAAGTGTTTCTATTGTCATGGTCCTGACAAAAACACACGGGAGGCGGATCTGCGGCTCGACATCCGGGAGGCGGCGATTGAAATGGATGCCATTGTTCCCGGCGACGTGAAGGCAAGTGAATCCTACTGGCGGATTACCTCCGATGACGAGGACGAACTGATGCCGCCTCCGGACTCACACAAGAGCCTAACCGACGCGGAGAAAAAACTGCTCGCCCGCTGGATTGAGGAAGGGGCAAAGTACGAAGCGCACTGGGCCTACCTGCCGGTGAGTCGTCCGGAGGGATTGCCGAACGGTTCTCCCGCCATCGATGCGATCGTCGAGGAGCGCCTCACAAACGAGGGGCTGAAGATGTCGGATCGTGCTGACGACGCGACCCTTCTCAGGCGTCTGCATTTTGATATCACCGGACTGCCGCCGAAACCGGGGGATCTGGCCCGGTTTCAAAAGATCGGAATCGAAAGCTACGTAGATGAGCTGCTCGCTTCTCCTCACTACGGCGAACGAATGGCAATGGAGTGGCTTGATGCGGTTCGCTACGCCGACACGGTTGGGTATCATGGTGACCAGCCTCTCGAGGTTTCGCCGTTTCGCGACTACGTGATCAATTCTTTCAATGAAAACAAGCCCTTTGATCAGTTCACGATCGAGCAAATTGCCGGCGACTTGCTACCGGAGGCAACGTTGGAGCAAAAAGTTGCGGCTGCCTACAACCGGCTCGGTCAGAGCAGCAATGAAGGCGGAATCCAGGATGCCGAATACATCGCCAAGTACCAGTCCGAACGCGTCCGCACGACCTCCACTGCCTGGCTCGGTGCTACCCTGGCGTGCGCTGAGTGCCATGATCACAAATTTGATCCATACTCTGCTGAGGACTTCTATCGCTTTGCCGCTTTCTTTGCGGATATTTTGGAAAAGGGCGCCTACACCGGCGATGGAGCCTATCAGGAGGACACCGGGAAATATCAGGGGGCCGGCTACCGCTTCACGAATCGCGGTCCGCAACTGGAAGTGCCGACGGAAGAACAGAGAGCGGAGCAGGAGAAACTCACGTCGAAGCTGGCGATGGCCAAAGCAGAATTGCAAAAGACGTCTCCCGGGCTCGAGGCGGCTGCTGAAAAGTGGGCTGCCGAACAAACTGAGGGGATCGGCTCAAATGAGCCTGTCGACTACGTTTATCTTGACGACAAGGGCGGGAAAAACGAGGTCTCCACCAGTGGGGTTACCTTTGTCACGGCGAAAAACGGCAAGGTGCATCAGGGAAGTTTTGCCCGTTCCCAATCCGGTCCGGAATTGATCCAGCATATTGTCAACGGGTCAAAGAAGCCGCTCGTTATCAGTGAAGGCAGCGTCTTGTTTGCCTACGTCTGGCTCGATGAGAAAAATCCGCCGAAGCAGATCATGCTGCAATTTCATCACGAAAAGGGCGGGTGGAGCCATCGCGCCTGGTGGGGCACAGAAGAGTTGATCCCTTACGGACGGGGAAGCAAGGATCATCGCCACCGAAAACGGGGAGACTTGCCGGAGGCTGGAAAGTGGATCCGGCTGGAAGTCCCCGTTTCGGATCTGGCTCTGAAAGCCGGGGATAAAATCACGCAGCTCGCCTACACCCAGTTCGGGGGGCTTGCCTACTGGGACACGGCAGGAATTCACACTTCCGCGGCTGCCTATCGCCTCGCCGACCTTCCGGAAAATGTACAGAAAATCCTGACAAAAACCCAATCGGAGCGAACCGGGAAAGAGCAGAATGAATTGCTGGCTCATTACCGGACGCTCGCTCCGGAGCTAAAGCCGTTACGAGCGAAAGTAGCGCAGCTTGAAGCGGAACTGGAAAAGGTGAGAGACAGCATCCGGACCGTTCCTGCGACCATTTCCGCGAAGCCGCGCGAAATTCGAATTTTGCCGAGAGGAAACTGGATGGACAAAAGCGGCCCGGTGGTGACTCCGGCAACACCGCATTTTCTTCCGAAAATCGATGTGGTGGAAGGCAAAGGCACACGATTGGAGTTGGCTAAATGGATTGCTTCTCCGGAAAATCCGCTCACTACCCGAACCTTCGCGAACCGGCTCTGGGCAAGGTTTTTCGGGAGTGGAATTTCCTCCGCTCTTGAAGAGTTGGGTTCACAGGGAGTCTGGCCGACTCATCCGGAATTGCTTGATTGGCTGGCTGCAGAATTCCTGGATAGCGGCTGGGATGTGAAACATCTCGTCCGCACAATTGTTTTGAGCGATGCCTACGCGCAGAGTTCGAAAAGTTCTCCGGAGTTGGAGGAAAAAGACCCCTACAATCATCTTCTCGCGCGACAGGCGGGTATCCGCCTGCCTGCCGAACTGATTCGCGACAATGCTCTCGCCGTGAGCGGACTTCTCAATCCGGAAACAGGAGGGCGCAGTGTGAAGCCCTATCAGCCGGATGGCTATTATCAGCATCTCAATTTCCCCCGTCGGAAATACGAGGAGGATCACAACGAAAACCAATACCGGCGCGGGCTCTACACGCACTGGCAGCGGACCTTCCTGCATCCGGCGATGAAGGCATTTGACGCTCCCGCCCGCGAAGAATGTACGATGGTGCGGGAGTCATCAAGCACGCCGCTTCAAGCGCTCGTCCTGCTGAATGATCCCTCTTTCGTCGAAGCCGCGAAGTCGCTCGCTGCGGAAAGTGAGGACATTCTCGACATGTTTGAAAAGGTCCTGACAAGACGACCAACGCCGGGTGAACTGCTCGTTTTAGAAGAATTGCTCGCGGCGGAAGAGGATAGATTCTCTTCGGATTCCGGAGCAGCGGAGGAATTGCTCAAGGTCGGTTTGAAAGAAGTGCCGACGGATAACCTTCCCCAACTCGCGGCACGAACCTCAGTGGCCCGCGCCATTCTCAATCTCAAGGAAACCATTACCCGCTACTGATATGAACTCCCCATTTCTCGATCATGTGAAACGACGGACGTTTCTGGAAAATTCCTTTACCGGTATCGGTGCAGTTGCTCTTGCAGGTTTGTTAGGGCGTCAGAGTTTGTCAGGTGCTACCTCCGGTGTTCCGCAAACGTCGGAAGGCAGGGGGATCTTCGGGGACAAGCGTCACGTCCCGGTCAAAGTGAAGCGGGTCATTCATCTCTGCATGGCTGGCGGTCAGTCGCATCTCGAGAGTTTCGACTACAAGCCCAGACTCGCGGAACTCGATGGTCAGCCGATGCCCGCTTCATTTACGGAGGGGCAGCAGCTCGCCCAGCTTCAGAAGCAGGCAGGCAAGTTGAAGTGTATGGGGCCTCAGTTCGAGTTTTCGAAAAGCGGGAAGTCGGGCCAGGAAATCAGTAATGTTTTTCCCCATCTTCAAAAGGTAGCTGATGAAATTGCAATTATCAGATCGATGCAGACGGAGCAGATCAATCACGATCCGGCGCATACTTTTATGAATACCGGTTCCATCATTCCCGGACGCCCGAGCATGGGATCCTGGGTGAATTACGGGATTGGAAGTGAAGCCGATGATCTTCCCGGCTACGTTGTTCTGACCAGCGAAGGGGGAGGGCAGGGGCAGCCAATATCTTCCCGCCAGTGGAGTAGCGGCTGGCTGCCGAGTCAGTACCAGGGGGTCCAGTTTCAGTCGAAGGGGGACGCAGTCCACTACGTCGCGAACCCGCCCGGCGTGACACGGGACGCGCAGGAGCAGTTAGTTGATTCGGTGAACAGAATGAATCGCCTCTTTGGAAAAACGAGGCACGACCCGGAGATCGAGGGGCGTATCGCCCAATATGAAATGGCTTTCAAAATGCAGGCTTCCGTTCCCGGGCTCATGGATGTGGCTGGAGAGAAAGCAGAAACGCTGGAGCTGTATGGATGCCAACCCGGCGATGGTTCCTACGCAGCGAACTGCCTGCTGGCCAGGCGCCTCGCCGAGCGCGGAGTCCGGTTTATCCAGCTTTACCACCGTGGCTGGGATCATCACGGCGGGATCAAAGGCGGATTCGAAAAAACCGCGAAGCTGGTCGATCAGGGAACTGCGGCACTGATCCGCGATCTCAAGGATAGAGGAATGCTAGAAGATACGCTGATCATTTTCGGCGGGGAGTTTGGTCGCACGCCGATGGCGCAGGGAAGCGGGCGTGACCATCACATCAACGCCTTCTCCATGTTTCTTTGCGGAGGCGGGATTCAAGGTGGTGTGACTCACGGGGCTACCGATGAGCTCGGCTATGCGGCGGTCGAAAACCCGGTGCATGTGCACGACCTTCATGCAACGATGTTGCATTTGTTAGGGATCGATCACAAGCGACTGACGTTTCGTTTCCAGGGGAGGGACTTCCGCCTTACTGATGTGTTCGGACATTTGATCAAACCCGTCCTGGCGTAGCCGCCATTTTGAAATTGCGATGATAGAAGAGGGCAACGGGAAAGTTCGGGGGCTCCGTGATTGGTCGGTAAGGGACGCCTTTTTCCTCCCCTTCCTGATCGCCGTTTTTCTTTTCCCTTCCTGTCTTTCCGCGCAGTCGAAGTTCACGGATCAGTGGGCAGGGCGACCGCTGCTTTCCCCGCTTGATATCGAAGGGGCTGTCCGGAGTCGAATGAAGAATGCGCCCCGGGTCGGGGAGAAAGCGCCTGAGGCTGTTTTCGTCGATGCGGAAACCGGAAAAGGGGTGTTGCTGAGGCAGCTTTGCGAAGAGAAGCCGGTTGTCCTGTTTTTCGGCAGCTATTCCTGTCTTCCCGTAAGGGATTCGGCCGGTGAAATGAAGGAGTTACAGGAGCGCTTCGGTGATTCGGTTGATTTCTGCTACGTGCAGATTCGTGAGGCGCATCCGACAAACGGGGTTCCGCCACCGGTTCTTTCTGGTCAGGCATTCGTCGTTGATCCACCGAAGTCTCTGGAGGAGCGGTCCGGGTTGGCGCGAAAGTTGTGCAGAGAATGCGACATCCCGTTCCGGATTCTCCTCGATCCTATCGAGGATATGAACGCGGTGAGGTGGGCTGCCTGGCCAGTCCGGATTTTTGTGGTGAATCCGGAAGGGACGGTTCAATACGCGGGGCAGCAGGGGCCGTGGTTTTACAAACCGATGAAGGGGACAAAAATTGAATTGGTAGGAGTGCCCGAGGAGTTCGGGGAGATTCCGGGATACAGCCGCGAAAGCCTCGAAGAGTTTCTCGAGAGGGAGTATCCGGAGTGAGAGACTCATTGACTCGCTGTCGAAGTCAGGGCAACTCCTTCAGCATATTCAGGGCAGTCGATTCAAACATTTCCTGCCAGCCCGGAGCGAGAAGGCAGTCGCTGTCCTCCTGAGCATTGCCCCGGTTTTTCATCTGTTCTACGGTCGGGGCGTAGTAGAGGTAACCGTTGGTGTAGCCGGAGACGAAGGTTTTGGGAAATGAACTTTTCTCTTTGATGTTGAGACCAACCTCGACAACGACCTCTGC
>JAKSBG010000342.1 GCA_022361255.1 Verrucomicrobiales bacterium | reverse complement strand
TCGCTGTGCGCCGACCGCTGGTGACAACTGAGACACTGGGTTTCCTCCCACGCTCTGCCACATTCCGGGCAGACCCCGCCGGTATCAAAGGTATTCCACACACAACCACATGACCCGGTGCAACACCACCGGCTGGACGGCAGCGGATCCCAATGGCATTTGGGGCAGTAGATCTGGACTTCTCTGGACATCGGGAAAATGGAATCGGCAGAGTCCCAACTCAACAGGGTCCGATGGATAACCTGACAGGGTCGAGTGGAAAGCGGGACAGGGTTGGATGGGGAAAGATACCCTCTTTATCCAACTCCTGTCGAGTCGAGCTTATAAAAGGCTAGCGTTTTCCGCCTTTACCACCTTTCCCTTTACCACCGTGGTGATCGATCTCACCGTCTCCGTCCCGGTCTTCGCCATAGGGCATAGCATTCTCAAAGTGAATGCCTTCCCGCCTTCCTTCTGCGACATGGGAAGAATAATCTTTTCTCTCTTCCAACAGGGAAAAGGCCAGATTACCCGCGAGAAGAGCGCCCCGAATCTCTTTCGGATCCGTGGAAAGCTCCAGTTTTTCGAGCACTTCGCCACTCTGTCCAAATTCGTCGGCGCGTATCAGATAGAGCCCGGGCTCGCCGGAGGAATTCCGAACGTTGGTTGTCCATTTCGAGTCCTTCTCTTCGTCCGAGAAATCGAGGTGGAAAAGACCCACGATTTGTTCGTCAGAGAAAACCGGCCTGAGCTGTTCGCGAAGTCGTTCCTTTTCTGAATCGGGAGCGGACGCGAAAACGAGTAGCCGCTGGTCCGCCGATGCAACGTTGAGCGCCTGCCGGAAGCTGTGGAAATCCTGAAGAACCATTTCCTCCGGCTTGCCTCTGACTTGGTAATTCGATGCATACTCCTCGAGCTTTTCGATCACCCCGTCTTCGCCGGGCTTCCCCTGCCCACGTCTTGAGAGAGCCTGTTCGGGACCGCGACCGGTTCCGGACAGCTCGGTTTCCCCGTCGGGCGCGAGAACGCAAAAGGCAGTGTTCGCAAATCGCCCGTTGAGGAATTTTCGAACGAGATCCTGATGCTCTTTGCTTTCGTAGGATTCGAGGCGTACACATACAAACTTGCGGGAAAGTTCGATGAATTCTTTCTGCGAGAACAAACTGTTCTGCGTTTGAGTGTAGCCGGGTCAGAAGACGCCGGATATTCCGGAGCAGGTCGCCGCAGCAGCCATAAAGAAGATGGGCCGGTTGGAGCGTTTTGCTTCCGCAAGGGCGGTTTCCCAGGTGGTGTACCACATGATTCCGGCATCGCCGACCGGCTGTGGGCTCGCCGCGATATCAGTTGGGCGTGCCCCCTGGGCGAAGGCCGATCCAGCGGACAGAGTGAGAACAGAGAGGAGGGTAAGAGCTTTCATACAGGGAATCCAACCCTGAACATTCCCTGCGGTTTCAAAAAAACTCCTCCCGATGCCTCAGTGTTTGTGTTTTTGATAGTGTTGTTGCAGCAAGCTCTTCCCGTAGTCGTTCCCGTTCGGGGTGCGAACGACGGCGTGGATGTGGTTGCGGGTTGGAACACCGGTTCGTTCCAGACCAATCGGGCGCTGGTGATCAAATTCGATGTAGATCACCGGGCTCTGGATGCGGTAGTAGAAGACAGCGTCGTCCCCCGTTTTTCCGATCCAGGCAAAGTGGGTGTCATCAATATGTTTGGCGATTTCGTCCATCCGGATTTCGGCGTGGCCTTTCTTTCGGTAGCCGACATAGACCGCGATGAGTTCGAGCAATCCCTTCTTTTGTTCGGCATCGAGCCGGTCTCCTTTGATCCCCGCGTAGTCGACGATGAGGTTGTCTTTGAACGCCTCCGCGAGAGCATTTACGGGACCTTTTTCATTCTGAATCCGTGCTTCGGATTGTTGAGCCTCTGTCAGGGATCGCATGAAGGTGAGTCCGGCAGACTGCTCTTTCTGCATGACGACAGTTCCTTCGTATTTTCCGGAATCTGCCCAAACCGGCTCAGACCCAACGAAGAGGGGTGTCATCACCACCTGGTCGCCGAGCACGAAATAATTGATGACGAGATGGTGGCCGTCGAGCTGCCAACCCCACGGTGCCGTTTCCGACGGCTGCCCCATCACGGTGAAATGATATTTCCCCTCCCCGTATTCTTCGTGGTTGTTTTTCAGTTCTGCGATCGTCTCGTTGAGGCGCATGATGTCACGGCTCGTTTTCAGACCATGGGCACTGAGAGCGGACTCAAGAAGAGCAAACGCAAGCTCGCGCTGCCGGTCATCCATTTCCTCGAAGCTCACCCCCTGCCGCTGGTAGCTGTGTTGATTTGCCCACTTTCTCCATTCGTTGTCATCTGGCGGAAAAGTGGATTCGTTTCTTTGCGATTCGCCGAGGCCGGCGAGAAACCTTTCGGCAGCCTCTTTCACCGGTTTGGTGGAAACCCCGGTTGCCTCGATCGGAAAGAGCCCCTCGACCGGTTCTCCGTCGGTAGTCAATCCCGTAAAGCCTTCGGCGATGGCACGCTCTTCAAGAACAGAAAACGGCACGCGTCCGCCTCTATTTTTGGCTTTTCCTTTGCCTCCCTTCTGTGCGAGCGCGGAAAAAAGAAAGGCACAGGGGAGAATGAGAAAGAGGGCAGCTGGTGTTTTCATATCAAGATGAAAACACCATACAGACGGATCGTTTCCGAATAGTGGAAATTTATCCGGAATTTTTCGGCCACAAACCGTTGAACGAGGGATCCCTAGTCCAGTTTTTTCTGCCGGGCGTAGCTGCCCGGGCTGACCATTTTCTTCACGTCATCGAGAGTGAGAGAGGCGTTGTCCTGATAGCCCATTGTCTGCTGACGTCCTCTTGCAACGGGTGCGGAGGAAATCGCTTCGCTCCCGGCCCGGTCCGAACCGGTTGAGAAGGATTTATTGGTGGCACTGTCCGTTCTCGTAGCAAATGAAGTGAGCTCGCTGGTGGATTGCGATTTTTTTCCGAACAGCTTGTTGGCCTGACGGTCCCGCGAGTTCCCGAAGTTCGATTCGCGGGCCTGCGAACCGGATTCACGAGCTGCATCGGCACCCCGAAACTGCTGTCGTTTCAGATACTCGGGGGTGCGGAACTCTTTGGTGCGGGCTTCCGAATTTTTAAAGCGGGCCTGTTTCTTGCCGAATTTCCCATCGAGGCCTTTTGCTTTTTCGTCCGCGTACAAATTGGGTTTATCCGCTTTGATTTTCCCGTCGTCCCCGATGCTGTAACCCTTGTCTGCGAACTTCGAGCGAATTTTTCCTTCGTCAGCTCCTCCTCCCTGCCCGCCCCACATTCTTTCGTCGAAAGAGATGCTCGAACGCGTCGACTTTACCGTCCGCTTTGTCTCGCATTGGCAGAGAAAAAGGACGGCTGTCAGGGCAATCGGCAGAGTGCCGAAGCGATAGACGGGGATTACCATGTGTCGGAATATTCCACCATTTCGCGGCCTTCGGCAAGCGCAGTCCTCCAGTCCCGGAGGAGAGAGACCCGGCCTTCGCTGAGGTAGATGTCTCTTGTTTCCTCCTCCCAGTCTTCGAGTTTGCCCCATGCGGAATACAGTTCGGGAAGGAGTCGAAGGTCTACCCGGATCGATTTGCGAAGAGATCGCTTCAACACCGTTTCCGCTTCGTTGAATTGCCCGGTCTCGATGAGAAAGCGGACAAAACGCTCGATGAAACGCTGGTGATTCCAGCGATAGGAGACAATGCCCTCGTTGTAGCGACGAAAGAGTCGCAGCGCGAGATCGGGTTCCTCCAGCTCCGCGAATAGCTGCGGCAGGTTCTGCCGTGTCGTAAGCGTCGGAAACCAGTCCTCATGGCCGGTTTCGTGAAAAATGTCAGATTCCGCCTGTTGCATGAGAAGTTGGTGAACTTCGAGCAGGCGCGAGCGATCACCAATCCGGTGGAAAAAGGTGACCTGGCGGACCGGTTCGTGCCGGAAAAATTCGACTCCCGGTCGGGCCGAATTTTCCACGAAAGATCGCGCCGCATTTTCTCCGGCTTTGCCGAAAGAGGGCAGGGTTTCAAGGATTTTCGCTCTGGTTTCCGAAGAGGAATCGGAAAGCAGCGCGGCTGCGACTTTGGTCGTTTCCCCTTCTGTGGCGGCGATCAGAAGTTTGCGGAACCAGTCTGACTGCGTTGGTGCGGAAAGTGATTCAAGGGCCTCTCGCAAGGCATCATGATCCAGATCCGGTTGTGCGAGAATGTTTGCAGCGAAGCGACCCGCGTTCGAATCAAGCGAGTACTTCGACGGAGAGAAGGAAAGTCGGTCCGGAGCATTCGATTCGTAGTCGAATTGAAGGAACAGGTGTTCCCAGTCGGTAGCGAGTTCCTCATGAGGGGTTCCGTTTTCCAACTCCATCTCGATGAGCTGCATAGTCATCGCTGTCTGGAGGCGGTTGTCGGAGGACTTCCGGCGCAGCAACCGGAGAAATCCGATTGCTTCGGCAGTTCCTCCCGCCTCGTGGATGGCGCGAATCAATTTTCTTGTCAGGCTCGCAGGATGCTGCCCAAGGCTTTCGAGGGCAAGCTGGACGAGCGTCGCGGTATTTTCTCCCCCGGTTTCGTTCAGAATTTCTGCCGCGAGAGAGATGGCTTCCCTTTCGAGAGCAGGCTCGGATCCGTTCCGGGGAATGGACTGCACCCACTTGACGGCCTCTTCAGGACGGCCTTCTTTTCGCAGTATCCGAGCCCCGAGCAGCAACTGCCTGGCATCCGTCTGCCCGTCGTTTTTCAGATGTGTCAGGATCCGGAGTAAAGCGTCGTTTCTTCCCACGATCCGATAGGCTTCGATGAGAGCGGCCTGATACGGGATATGTGCAGTCGTCGTGATCGGTGGCGCATTTTCGCCGGGTGTTGGAGCGCGACTGAGCGGGACGAGCCTTTCGAGGTCGCGGCTCAAAAGCAAAAATCGCGCATGTTGTTCGGCAAGGTATTCCGATGTGAGTCCCGGCGGGGCGGGAAATTCGCGGGCGTTGATCTGATTGACAACGGCAAGTGCCGGTGCAGGTTCGAGAGCTTCGTTGCAAGCTTCAAACAATCCCTGAAGCGGGGCGTAGTCCCGGTCCCGTGTCATTGCCTCGGCCCGATAAACGGGAATGGTCTCTCGATAGTATCCGCTGGATTCGAGCGCTCTCGCCAATTCCATGCTGCTGTCCGGTTCGAGCAGGCTGCGATCCAGTCGATCGATGACCGCATCTCTCTCGTGCGCACCAAGAGCTTCCAGAGCCAGAATCTCCCGATCAATCTCAAATTTCTCATATTCGGCGAGAACTGTTTCATCGGCCGGGAGGGGAACGGAATGTCCACCCAGTGCTGTCAGCAAGGTATCCTGATTCTCCGGGGTCACCGGAATCCGCTGCGCATAGTGTCGCATAATTTGGTTCATTATCTGCCAGTGCTGGGTCTGGTCGTAACGCGCTTTATCGAGGTCCATCGAATTCGGCCTCATCATTTCGAGTCTCAGCCGGGTGAGATTGTGCAAATGGCCAATCGCTTCCGGAGTGCGCTTTTGGACGAGAGCGTAAATGGCGCGCCGCTCGACCCGGTCACTCTCGGTGAGCCGGTCGGATCTTTCCGCCTGCTCTGCGATCTGCTTGATATAGCGGGAACGTTCCACATCATCCGGGAGCTGATTGAGGCGTTCGGACAGAGCCCTCAAAAGAAGGCGTGGTGAACGAACCGTCCGTGATTCGTTGAGCAATTCGATAGCGCTGTCGAGGTGAGCCGTGCGGGCGGCCTCATGCCCCGACCATCCCGCGACGTATGCCAGCTCAAGATGGAAATCCCCTTTTTGCGCAAGCGGGCCATCCGTAAGAACCCGCCCGAGACGGAACGCCGCTTCGTAATCCCTGTTTTTCCTCAGCTGACTGAACAAGTGGTTTCCGACTGATTGATGAATGGGCATTTCTGCAAGAATCGCAAAGAGCTCATCTTCTCTTCTGAGGGGATCGCGTTCTGCATCGAGAAGAAGCAAGGCGGCCGCCATCACGACGTGGCGGGAGCGGGGGTGCCGGCCGCTGTCCCGTTCCGAATCCGGTTCCGCCCACTCGAGAAGTGTATCGTTGTCTCCTGCGCGCAAATGGCAATACGCAAAATTCAGCAGTTCCACGTCTGTCTCCGGTTCGGGAAGGTCTTTCAGGAGACGGGCGAACGAAATTCGATCTTCCGCGTGCCGTGCCGCCCAGAGCCTTTCATGAAGGGGGAGCGGGGCTTCCAGACGTGGATCGAGCCACTGCTTTACCTTCCCTGACCCGGCGACCATTTGCCCGGCTTCCTCAATTGCCCGCAACCGCAGCAGGTAATCCTCTTTCGGGAGAAAGTGAAACTCCGGATGAGCTTCCTGATACGCTTCCGCAATGTCATCCTGCAGATTTCCGCCCAGGTAGGGATATCCCTCGACCGTGAAGATGAAAGGTTCGAGCTCGCGCCCGCTTTCGGTGCGATACTCCGCGTCGAGTGCGGAGAGCTGGATCAATGGCAGCGCACGACGGGATAATTCCTCCGGATAGGTCACCTTTTCGGTTTGCTCAATCACTTCATTAAAAAGTTCGAGAGCCTCTTTCGCTTTGCCGCGTTCCTTTTTGAGGAGCGCAAGATGGAACCGGGCGTGCACATCCCAGTTTCGAAGTGAGAGAATTTTCTCCATGGCTCTCTCCGCATCTGCATAGCTACCGTCATCGAGATAGTGTGTGGCAAGATCTTCGAGAAAATCCGGATCACGCCCGAAGCGGCTCTCGAGGCGTCTGCGAAGGAGTGTGGCTTCACCGACCCGAAGGTCTTTTTCCAACATGGCAATCAGCGACTGCCAGTTTTCCAGGCTGCTCCCTTCATCCCGTGCGAGCAGCTGCCGGCGGTAGTAGATCGCTGATTTCAAATCCCCGAGCCGATCCGCGAGCTGACCCAACTCATCAAGGAGGTCATCATTCTGACCCGACATATAGTAGGCCTTTTTCATCGCCTCGAAGGCCTCCTCGTTTTCGCCTGCGGCCTGGTGGATCCGGGCGAGAGCTTCGGGATAAAACTTATCGAACGGGTTCTGCTGAGCGAGATCGCGATATTCACCGAGAAGCCACTCCAGAAGAAAATGGGAGCGGGCCGTGGTCAGCTGAGTATCGAGCTGCTTGCGACGCTGGACGGGATCACTTTCCTTCCGGAGAAGTTCGAGCTGTGCTTCGAGAGCACCCTGGGGGTTCCCGTTCTCAATCAGTGCCGTGGAAAGCTGTTTCACGATACGCCGCTTCTCAAACACATTTGCTTCGCGGTAAGCTCGGCGCCAGACGTCGACCTGCTTTGTCGTGCTGCCCTGGGAACGGTAGACCTTTGCAAGAGTGTTCAGCGTGTTCAGCGAAGCGTCCGGTTTTGCGGCGAGACGTTTCAACTCGCGGACGGCTTCATCCTCGAAACCGAGTTCAAATCGAATCCCGGCATACTGCTGCAGGTAGTCGTCCTTGTTGGCAGGATCGATCTCGGCGAGATTCGCAAGGTGACGCGCCATCAACGTGGGCCGTTCATTGAGAACAGCCAGTTCGAGCAGCATGGATTCGATCTCG
>JAKSBG010000151.1 GCA_022361255.1 Verrucomicrobiales bacterium | reverse complement strand
AGCAAAAACATCTCCGGTGAGGCATTCGCTATGGACCCGGACGAGAACGGGTTCGTCTGTTTCAATGTTTCCCTTGGCGAGGGCGAGGTGCTGCTCGTTGGGGTTGAGTTTGCTCTCGTAGAGAGTCAGCCCGAATTTTCCGAAATCCGTAGGAAGCTCGATGTGCTCGATTTTCTCGATAAGTTTTTCTTCGTGGCGACGGTATTCGATGAGCGACTCGATCGAGCCGATTTTCAACCCGTGCTCTTTCGCGAATTCCTTGAGTTGGGGAAGGCGCGACATGGTGCCGTCTTCATTGAGAATTTCGCAGATCACTCCAGCGGGTTCGAGGCCGGCGAGTCGGGCAAGGTCGATGGCTGCTTCCGTGTGTCCGGCGCGACGAAGGACGCCTCCCGGATAGGCCTGCAGAGGCAGGATATGTCCGGGGCGCACGAGGTCTTGCGGTTCCGACAAAGGGTTGGCCAGGACAGAAACGGTTTTGGCCCGGTCGGCGGAACTGATGCCCGTGGTGACTCCCTCGGCTGCGTCCACCGCGACGGTAAAGTTGGTGCCCTGCGATTCCGTGTTTCTTTTCACCATGAGCGGAAGGCCGAGCCTGTCAGCTGCATCGGGGAGAATCGGTGCGCAGATGAGGCCACGTCCGTGGGTGGCCATAAAGTTGATGATGTCCGGTGTAATTTTTTCTGCTGCGCAGATGAGGTCTCCCTCATTTTCCCGGTCTTCGTCATCTACGATAATGACCATTTTGCCGGCACGGATGTCGGCGATGAGTTCTTTGGGAGGGCTGAAGTCCATTGGAAAACGGGGGTGGGGGAGGAGGAACTGAGGTTACGCTTTCAGACGTGGTGTTCGTCTTCGGGGTTGAATTTCGGGACCGGAATATTGAGAATTTTCAGGTCGCTTCCCACCGCGCGGTGTTTGCAACCGGGCTGGATCAGGACTGCTGTGCCGGGACGGAGTTCGTGGGTTTCGTCATCAAGTTCGATGTGACCGCTTCCTTCCAGCACGTAGTAAATTTCGGTCATGCGCTTGTGATAATGCGTTTCGCTGTCTTTTTTGATTTCGACCAGGTGCATGGAGGCGACCTCATTTTGATCATTCATGAACGCACGTCGGGCCTGCCCGCAAGGACACGGGGTGGGGTCGATTTCGGCAAGTCGCGCTATCTGGAAATTTTTTCCGATAATTTCGTGGGCATTTTCGCTCATGGCTGACTGTAATCACGTTGGCGGAGCTTGAAAAGGGAAGCTTTTGCCTTGTTCGCGAGGGCTTTGTGGATTTGTTGATGATGTATTTTATTCGTCACGACGCTGGCGGGCGAAACAACTTTCAGAAAGACTGCTTCGAGATGAGATATTTTTTTCCGGTTTCTGCAATCACTGTCGTCCTCGGGGCTGCTCTGTTGAGTGGCTGCGGCGGCGATGTATCCGAAGAAAAAAAGGATCCCGGCATGGCTCAGGAACAGACCGCAGGTGTTCCCGTCGGCGAACTGACACCGGAGCAGCAGAAAGAGGTGATAGACGCATTGATGCGAACCAAGGCGCAGGAGCAGGCACAGGGACTCGGTGGAGGTAAAGTTGTGGTGAACGGAGCCTGGAATTACGAAGGCTATTCGTATCTGAGTCCGGACCCGAACGCGGCGATCGAGGCCCGGCTCGTTGCGGTGGATCTCACGATATCAGGTCACACGCAGAATTTCGATGTCGATGATATCGAAATCGTGGACGGGGCCAGTCTGCTCAGTTACGGGAGTGATCCGCATGCCGAGCCCCTGAACAGGGAAGGCAAGTTGCTCGGGCAGGGTGACGTTTTTCCGGCAGCGCCGGAGGCGAATCGCTGGCTCCTGATCTATGCGTATCCGAAGGCGTCACCGGCGTTTCGACTCTACTACTGGGGGCAGGAGCTAAGCGGGGATGATCCTGTGAAAATTGCGGACAGTGGATGGGAGTTGCCGCATCCACCTGCCGAAACCGTTCCTTTGGAATCCGCCGTCGAAGAATAGCGCGAAAACGAGGGCTTTGGGGAGTTCTCCGAAAAATGCCTTCTACTTCAAGACGAAGCGGAGCTCGGAAGCGAGACGGTCTGCCGTGTAGGGCTTGGGAAGGATTCCTGCAAAACCATGTTCAAGAGCTGCGGAACGGGCGTTTTGTTCAAGGTATCCGCTGCTGACAATGATTTTTGCATTCGCGTCGATTTGCTTGATCGCAATTGTCGCCTCCAGTCCTGACATACCGCCGGGAAGAGCGAGGTCCATCACGACTGCAGTGAACGGCTTGTTGTTTTTCACCGCTTGCTCGAAGGCTTCGACAGCTTCCTCACCGCTGGATGCCGTGGTGGAGGCGTATCCCAGTTTGTTTACGATCGTGGAAGCAAGCATCTGCATGGGAGCTTCGTCATCCACAATAAGGATGTTTTTCTGCTCCGGTGCAGTCGTCTGGGCTGGTGCGGGCGCGGTTTCGGTAGGATTCATGGCTTTTAGAGGATTGGGGTACAAGGGAGGGGGTTAAAATGCGGTGTAGCTGACCTTTTTGATTTCATCGAGGGTTGTATTTCCCGCGAGAACGTGGGTGAGCCCTTCCTGGTAGAGAGTTTGGAAACCAGTCTTGAGAGCGGCTTTTTTCAGATCTGTCTGCGCTGCCTGACGCTCAACGAGGTCGGAGAGTTCAGCGTTGATTTCAGCCATCTCCATGAGGGCGACACGTCCGCTGTATCCGGTGTGATTGCACTCGTCGCAACCGGAAGCGATGTAGATGTTCTGGTCGGGTTTTTCGAGACGAATGCCCTGTCGGGCGAACATCTCTAGAATCTGCGGTGTCGGTGCCACCGGCTTTTTGCAATAATTGCACAGTCGACGAACGAGTCGCTGTGCCTGCGACATGGCAAGCGAATCTCCGACGAGGTGCGGTTCGACTCCCATCGAGAGCAGGCGGGATATAGCCCGTAGGGAATCATTCGCGTGAAGGGTTGTGAGAACGAGGTGACCGGTCAAAGAGGCATTGATTGCAGAGTTTGCCGTTTCCTCGTCACGACACTCACCGATTAGAATCACATCGGGGTCGGATCGAAGGAGTGCCCGCAGCCCGTTCGCAAAAGTCAGCCCGTGAGTGGGATCTGTCTGAGTCTGGTTAATCCCTTCGATCTCGAATTCTATGGGATCCTCAATGGTGTGAATGTTGATGCCCTCTTCATTCACGCTGTTGATGAGAGCGTAGAGTGTGGTCGTTTTACCGGAACCGGTTGGACCGGTGATCAGGATGAGGCCCTGGTCCCGGCTCATGACCCGCTTCACGATCATGCTTTGTCGTTTAGAAAAATTCAGCTCGGAAAGTTCTTTCATTCCGTCCTGCTTATCGAGGAAACGCATGATGACTTTCTGCATCTCATTCCGGCAGGGAACGGCGGCGACACGGACATCGACGCGGCGCTGGCTTATTCGGAGACCAAAGCGGCCGTCGAGGGCTTCCTGACGGGTTTGACTCATGTTGGAGTAGTTTTTGATGAGCGCGACAAAGCGCGGAAGCATTTCCTCGGGAGCGGTATAAATGGTGCGAAGCTTGCCGTCGATGCGCGCACGGAAACGGGCGACGTTGTAGTATTTTTCGAGGTGAAGGTCGGACGCTCTACCGTTGATAGCGGTGTAGAGAACCCAGTGCATGAGTTCTTCGGCACTGTGATTTACGTTTTTCGGATTCACCTCTGCGACATCGTCAGGCTCAATTTCGACGAGAGTTCCATTGTCAGACAGGGTCAGCTCGCTCTTGTTGATCTCAATTCCAGCAGACCCTTCCACTTTGCTGGAGTTCCTGCTAATTAAGGAGCGAATCGCTTTTTCGTCTCCGAGGACCTCGACGATTTCGATGGGATCATTTCCTGATGAAAGCCATTCATCTTCGAAGCTGAAATTATTTTCGCTGGCGGAGAGCAGGTAAACTTTGTGGTCGCCCTCGTAAAGGGGGTAGACGTTGTGTTTTTCGAGAAGGGGGGCAGGGAAGCGTTCCTGTTTCGGTGCTTCCTCGGGATTGAAACAAAGTCGTGACGGTCCATCAGTGAGGTACTGCAGAGCGACTCCCAGCGATGGCTGGATTCCGTTGTAGCCTTCACGATCGACGAGTCCGTCCCTGTCGACAGCCTCCGCATAGAGCATCGAGAGCCGCTCCTGTTCTACCTCGTCGTAGGGGTAGCTTTCCAGCAGCCACTTAAAGGCGGATTCAAGATCCCCGGGGGAAAACTCCGGGGTTTGAAGCAGTTCGAGAGGGTTTTCCTTTGGAAGTGGAGCGGAGGAAAGCCGCATCACAAGGTCTTTGCGGAGTTTCTCGTATTGCTCTTGAGAAATCGCTACGCGGATGGAAAAGCATGCGGGAACACCCCACATATCTCCGGATTTGGGAGCGTGGTGCGCGAAAATGAGAAACGGGCCAAGGGTGGAAACAGGCATCCAGGGATTGTCAGTCTTCGGGAATCGCCCGAGGCGTCGAAGAATGTTTTCTGCTTCGACCGAACAAGTATCCCGGGGAAGCGTCACCGGGAGAAGTCCGAATTGGACGGCTGTTCCCTCAAGCGACATCAAGCCTCCCAGGCCAAAGCCTCCACCGAGTGCGCCTTCTTCACCGGCACCCGGCGCAGGGGTGGATGTGCCCATGCCGAGGACGCGATCGACGCTTTGGGGAGCTGATATGGCTTCTGTGGGAATCATGTTGTGCGAGGGGGGCACGAGAGGTGGGAAATGCTATCTGGAGCCGACGGGTTCGAATCCGGGGCTGTGGGTGTAGATGGTTCCGAGATCAGATCCGTCGAATACAATTTTCAGCCCGGCTCCTGCTTCACCGGGTTCGATGAGGCGCCAGCTGGCTCCTGTCCATTCAGCCCGGTAGTCGTCATCGCTGGTGGACCGGGCTGGATTCCAGTCGTTCTTCATGAAAGGGCCCTTGGGATTGAGTTCGCCGCTGTTATCGGGATCGCGCCACTGCAGGGTTCGCAGCATCAGCATTTCATCACCGGCTGAGCTGGGAATTGGAGTCGACCTCAGATCCCACTGCGAGTGTCCGAATTGTCGTGTCGCCTTATTGAGGGTCTCGACCACATTTTGCGCGACCCCACGTTTTGAGCCTTCGACAACATTCCCGATATTCGGAATCGCGATCGCAGCGAGGATTCCGATCACTGCTACGGTGATCATTACCTCCACGAGAGAAAATCCGGATACGGTGCGTGTTTCTGGGTTCATACGAGGGTAGGGAGTACGCCGCGATTTTGATGCAGTTCTCGTCGGATCAGTAAGAAACGTTCTGCGGATTATCTGAATCGGAGACGTCTGTCAGCACCGACTTTTGCAGGTTATTTAAATCAGTCGGCAGAGTGATGGTGTATCCGTTGGGTGTGTAGTCAGAGATTGCTGCCGGAGCGAAAGAGAGGTAGGGAATCAGATTTGCGTAGCGTCCGTCGTTGTCGGCTGAACTCCAGGATGACGCTACGTTGGAGCGCCCATTGGCCTGGATGTAGGAGACAACTGCCATGTTGACCGCTTCGGCGCGTGAAATTGCGAGATTGCGTTCCGAGTCTGATTTGATAGCGACGATATTAGGGATCGCGAGGAAGGCAATGATCCCGATGATTCCGACGGCAGCCAGTACCTCGACGAGCGAAAATGCGCGATTGGAAGAAGAGAAAACAGTCATGTTCAGATGGGTTTTCGGAAGAAGAGGCTCAGTTGATTTCCACTT
>JAKSBG010000471.1 GCA_022361255.1 Verrucomicrobiales bacterium | reverse complement strand
GGAAAAATCGATCGATCCGATTTTCGTAACCCACGTTTCCAAAGAGCTCGTCCCTCTCGCGAAGCAGAACACAAGCGACGACAGCATTGTCGACGTCTACGAACTCATTATCAACGGAGCCGAGATTTCACCAGGCTACTCCGAGCTCAACGATCCCGACGTCCAGCGCGAGCGGCTCGAGGAACAGGCCGGGGAAGAAATCCAGAAAATCGACGAGGACTTTCTCCTCGCCCTCGAATACGGCATGCCTCCGGCAGGTGGCATCGGCATCGGCATCGATCGCCTCATGATGATGCTGACCGGAGCCGAGTCCATTCGCGATGTGGTTCTCTTTCCGCAGCTGAAGCGGCGGGAGGCATAGTATTAACAGGAAAACCCGCCCCTGTTTAGTCCTCGACTGAACAGGGTTCGATGCTCTACCATGGGACCTTCTCATGAAGCGCATTGTAGCCGGAATTCTAATCAGCCTTGGAGTTCTGTTTCTTCTCAGCTCCATCGTTGCGATTTTTACAGGTTTTGACCCGAAAGGAACCGGAAGCATCTTTTTCGCTGCCTTCATCCTCTTGATCGTTGGATGGATGGTCGGGGACTTCTAAAAAAACCGGTATAATTATTGTATTTTCAATAAGTTATGAGAAAATTGCCTCATGACAGCCACAAAGCTGTGGCTCGCGCTTCTATGTATTGTGGTTTCGTTGTTTGCAGAAACAGCTGAAAGCCAGACCATTACGGCGGAGTCAATAGCCACCTATATCTCGCTGGACAGCGGGAGACCCAAAGATCAGTATAGCGAGTACAGCGCCAAGCTGGCGACTTTGCTCGCGGGCTACTCTCCTGCAGCATTGGAACGAATTTTCGGGAAAGTTGTCTCGGTGGACTTTCAGCCGACGCTGAACACCGAGCTCGGCCTGGAGCCTATGAATTTCGGCTCCCTCTCTTCCGATTTGACGGAAGGTGCGAAGGCGGAGCTCGACAAGGTTTTTGAATATCTTCAGGAAAACCCCGGGGCCCGCATCATGATCGAAGGCCATACGGATGCGAATCTGCACTACGATCAGGCTCTCTCCGAAGCCCGCGCCGCTTCTGCGGCCGCATATCTGGCGTCCAAGGGCATCGACTCCAGCCGACTTGAGACAGTAGGCTACGCCAACAACCGACCTCTCATCGAAGGAAATTCGAAGGAGGCCAGAGATGCAAACCGGCGAATTGAGATCCGGGTGTTGTAGCGATCGTGTTGAGGATCAATCGTCCCCGGATCC
Source organism: Verrucomicrobiales bacterium (assembly GCA_022361255.1). Lineage (GTDB taxonomy): Bacteria > Verrucomicrobiota > Verrucomicrobiia > Verrucomicrobiales > DEV007 > Arctic95D-9. Next base: position 3,696 of record JAKSBG010000471.1, on the reverse strand, counting down.
ACCACCCGAGTTACCCAGTTCTGCATGTTCCGGTGGCAGTGCATTCGCAAAGCGGCTCTTGTCGATCGCTTTCATGTAAGCTTCCAGCGCGGAAACCTGTCCGCCCACGAGCTTGGCCCAGATCGCGTCATCCATGAACTGCATGCCGTATTCCTTACCGCCGGTGATGATGTCGTACAGCTTCTGGGTGGAACCCTCTCGAATCACCGAGCTCACGGCTGGGGTCGATACGAGAATTTCATTCACGGCAACACGGCCCGGCTGATCATCCCGCTTCAGCAGAAGTTGCGCTACCACTCCCCGAAGCGAGCCGGCAAGCATCGTCCGGACCTGAGCCTGTTGATCTGACGGGAATACGTCGACAAGTCGGTCGACAGTCTTCCGCGCGTTGTTCGTGTGCAGCGTTCCAAAAACAAGCAGACCCGTTTCCGCAGCGGTGAGAGCGAGTGAAATCGTTTCCAGATCACGCATCTCCCCCACCAGAACGATGTCCGCATCCTCACGCAGAGAGGCCCGGAGACCGTCAGCGAACGAAGGGGTGTGAATCGGGACTTCACGCTGGGAGATGGTCGATTTCTTGTTGTTGTGAACAAACTCGATCGGTTCCTCCACCGTGATAATGTGACGGGCGTAGGTTCGGTTGATGTAATCGATAAGGGCTGCCAGTGTCGTCGACTTTCCGGAACCGGTCGGTCCCGTCACCAGAACGAGTCCACTCCGCATGTCTCCGAAGGATTCAATCGTTTCAGGTACGTTCAGTTCCTGAATCGTTTTGATCTTTGTCGGGATGAGACGGAAAACGGCACCAAGTCCGTTCTTCTGTTTGAAGTAGTTGCAGCGAAAGCGCGACTCCTCATCCATTTCGTAGGCAAAGTCGAGGTCACCCTTCTCAAGAAAGCGCTCATACGCATGATCCACACAGATCTCGGAGAGCATGTGGTTGAGCGTGTCGTGCTCGAGAATGCCTTCAGCGATCGGTGTGATCGCTCCGTGCGTTCTCATTTTCGGAGGCTGCCCCTCACTGAGGTGCAAATCAGAAGCCCCGGATTCCACCAGGTGTTTGAAATATTGGTCAATTACTGCCATGACAAAAAAGTTACGTGGGAAAAAATTACTCGCCGATTGCGGTTCGAATGGTGTTCGGATCGATGGCGCGACCGATCGCCTCGTCTTTAGAAATGAGCCCTTCGTGGTAGAGCTCAATAAGAGCGTCGTCCATCATGATCATGCCCACTTTCTTTCCCGTCTGCATCACACCGGGAAGCATGAATGTTTTTCCATCCCGAATCAGCGCAGAAACAGCCGGGGTGTTCACGAGCAGTTCCAGTGCGAGCTCCCGCCCGGTTCCGTCCTTTTTCGGAACGAGCTGCTGGGAAACAATCCCCCGAAGTGATTCCCCGACCATGATCCGGATTTGTTCCCGCTGTTCCGTGGGGAAAACGTCGAGAATCCGGTCGAGAGTACGGGCGGCACTGCCAGTGTGAAGCGTCGCGAGAACGAGGTGCCCCGTTTCCGCTGCGGTGATCGCGAGGGAAATGGTTTCCAGATCGCGCATCTCCCCCACCATGATTACATCAGGATCCTCCCGCAGGGCCGCCCGCAGCGCATGAGAGAAACTTTCGGTATGGGTATGAACCTCACGCTGGTTCACGTGACAGCCGTCCGACTCGATCACATATTCGATCGGGTCTTCCAGGGTAATGATGTGATCGCTACGCTGTTGATTGATCTGGTTGATCAACGCTGCCAGCGTCGTCGATTTACCGGATCCCACAGCCCCTGTGACGAGAACGAGTCCGTTGTGGTACTCGAGCAACGGTTTAATTGCATCAGGCAGCCCCAGCTCATCCATCGATCGCAGCTCGGTACTGATTACGCGGAAGACCATTTCCCATCCCACCCGTGTCTTCACGACCGAGGCACGGAAACGACCAAAATCCGGGGCGTAGGCAAAATCGACATCACCTTTCTCTTCGAGACGGCTCAGTTCCGCTTCGGGTAGATAACCGCGGGCCAGTTTCTCGGTTTGCTCCGGTGTGATGATGTCACCGTTTTCCCAGATGGGCTGGAGAAGACCGAAACGACGCCACTTCGGCTGCGAATTCGGGGCTAGGTGAACATCAGAAACGTCGTATTCCTGCGCGAGGCGAAGGTATTCGTCGACGTGATCAAGAATGGCTATCGTATCGGACATATCGGGATCGTAGAGGAAAGTGATAAAAATTCACAACGCCAAAATTCCTTTTTCAGTTTTTGTCAGGAACGCGGGCGCAGTTGTCAGGAGTATTCGAATTGGCGCGAATTGAAGCAAGCGAAAAACCGAAAATTCCACAACGTCTGATTGGGCTTTTATTTTCGTCTCCACCTGATAGCATCGATGGATGAAAAGGCGCACGCTCCGTTGTTTCCTCTTTCCGGTCCTCGCGGGACTGCTGAACGGGAGCTGTGGAGATTCCGGCAAGTCCGAATCGGGAGCATCATATGAATTCCCGGTAGTCGGCAACCTCAATTCATCGCGGTATCAGGTGATTCTCCACACCGCCCCGGACGGCCCCCGCTATACGCTTCTCGGAGACGTATCGGAAGGGGCGGTGCTTCTCGCTCAGGAGATGACTGCTTCCGAATTTCGGGAACGATACCCACTGATACACGATGACGTGCGCCGACTGTGGGCCGGCACAGGCTCACCTCGTGACAGCTTTGGACGAATACCCGTGGAGCTGCCGACCAAAGGGATCCGGAACCGCCCCGGGTCGGAAAGAGTCAATTCCCTCCCAATCCCCCCACTGCGGAATGGGCATTGACCGCAGGCAGCTCTCCGTGGCACGATTCCCTCAATGAAAACGCTGATCTTTACGGTCTGGTTTCTCGCCATCTCAGCCGGCTTCAGTGAGAATCGCGAGCTTTACACTCACACCTATGTCGTGCCGCCAAACTTTCTCAAGGAGGCGACGCCGGATCAATTTCAGGGCGAAGCAACGGCCAGGAATATTCTCGAAGCCAACGGGATTACTTTCGGAGATGGCACCTCAGCCACTTACAATCCCCGTAGCTCACAGATCATTATTCGGAATACGCTGGATCAATTGGCCCTTGTCGAACAACTCATGGAGGCCATTCGGGAGCAGGGTTCGTTTCAGGTCCACATCCGATTCTATGAAGCAAGTTTTGAAGGCAATCCATTCGAAGGGGAAGATCACGATCTGGCCGGACTATTCGATTTTGAGATCCCGAAACAATCCGCTGCGAAATCGTTCAATGACCGTGCCGCACTTATCGACGAAATGCGCCGCGCCCCGCGAAAAATTTCCCGGGCGAATCCGGGTATCGAATCAAAAATCACCGGTGTCTTCACAGAGCCACAATTCGATTTCATTCTTCCGATCCTGAAAGAAGCCGTGGGCGTTGCCTTTCGTGAACTTCCCTCGGTGATGGTCCGTTCAGGTCAGCCGGGTCTCGTTCAGGTCGATGATCAGCGCTATGGCATCATCCCTACTGTTGGCGCTGATCGCTACACAATTGAAATGGAAGCGTTTCTCCCCCCGCACGGCCGTTCACTTCTTGGACCGGACGATAAAGACACGGCTTCCTTCCAGGTCACTATCTGGGATGATCAGATCATCGCCTACCATGAAGTGGATCAGAACGGACCGGACCGGATTGTTTTCATTCACGGGCAACTCGTCGATCCGGCCG
>JAKSBG010000469.1 GCA_022361255.1 Verrucomicrobiales bacterium | reverse complement strand
GATGCTCAAGCTTTTCAAGTGATTTCACCTGCTCGGTGATGTCTTCGCTGATTCCCACGATCAGCTTTTGTCCTGATTTCTCCTCGATAATGGGAATTTTGACGGTTCGAAGATGAACTTCCTTTCCGTCCAGGGTTTCGATAATCTCCTCGGGGACGCGAAGAAGCCTGTCTCTTTTCAGGACGGCTTCGTCAACACTGCGGAAATAGTCCGCTGATTCCTCAGCAAAGAGATCGTAGTCGTTTTTTCCCAAGGCTTTGGAAGCCTTGAGTGTGGTGACTTCCTCCTGCTTTTTGTTCCAGAGTACGAAGCGGTAATTGTCGGACGCATTTTTCGCGAAGACAGCGACGGGAAGGTTGTCGAGAACGGACTCGACGATACTATGTTGCTCCATGGGATCGAAGGTTCGATCTCAGGAGTAACAAATCCGTTTGGAATTGAAAAGAGTAGAACAGCACCTTTCGCGCTAGCGAATTCCGGAGCGATGAATGCTGCCCATGCCCTGCTGCAGTTTGGCAGTGCGGTCGACTGTGCTCTCCGGTGCAGGAGCGTAGTATCCGGGGCCGCTTCCGGCATTGCCTGTCGATTCACAGGAACTGGAAAGAATGGCGATCAGGCAAAGCGAAGAAAGGGCGATCAGCATTTTCATACGAGAATATTGGCGAATGGAAGTGCGCTCGGCAACCGGAAATTTGCGTACTCTCACGGCGATAGAGGCGCCTCTCCTTTCAGGATCTTCACAAGAGTCGGCACCTGTGATTTGCAGATTTTTTCCACTCCGTCGGGCGGGAATTCCCAGGTGATCCAGGGCAGGTTCCTTTCCCCGGCCCACGTTCCCATGGAGCCGGGGGTGGGGTAGCCAATATCAGAGACAAGTGGGAGCCCGGTTTCTCCGCAAATCCAGGTAGCGAGTCTGCTTTTTTGAGGGTCGTCAACGCAGGCAAGAGGGCCGTGAAGAGTGAGAACCATTCGCGGACGGAGGGTGTCGATGAGCTTGATCAGTGCAGCGGACTCGGGCTCTGAAGCCGGGGTTTCTCCCGTCAGGATCGGCAGCTCCTCCTCTTCGTCGGCATACCAACGGCATGTCGTTGGTTGCGGTTGCCAATTGGAGGACGGAAAATTGCGATTCAGATCAACCCCGTTGGCATTTCCGCGTGTGCCGAGGGTCAGCCCGTCGGGATTGGCAGCAAGAACCAGAGAAACGTTCGGGGTCACGTCTTCCGGTGCGAGCGAGCGGACCGCCCGTGAGAGGGCAACTGTTGTTTCAGGTTCCTCGCCGTGTATTCCGGCGACGATGAGTAGGTCGCACCGGCTTTGTGAGGCAATATACTCAAGTCGGGCTCCACGCACGGATGTTCCGTAGCGTTTCAACGGCAGAGTGAGGGCGGTCCGCTTCTGCATAGGTCAGGGATTTTCCCGCTGCCATTTGTAGCGCCCCGCGCCGTTGATGTGAGTCATCAGAGCATTGAAAAGTTCGTTGTATTTCTTAGGCGCTTTGTTTTTGGGGACAGGATTCTGTTCCCCGGGATCGTTGGCCAGATTGTACATCAAATACGGTTCAAACGGAGTGTTGCGGAGCAGTTTCCAGTCTCCGATTCTCGCGGCGTGGTAGGGCAGGCCGCCATAGCGGGCGTTGCCTTCGAGTCGAACCCAGAAGAGGGGGCGTTCGTCCATCATCGTTTCACCGAGGAGAACCGGAAGGAAGCTCCTGCCGTCCATCTGTCCACTGGCGGGGATCCCTGCGATTTCTGCGAGAGTCGGATAAATATCCATTGTCATCGAGACGTGCTCCCTCTGCACGGAGCCGGGCTCGATCACACCGGGCCAGGTGACGCACGTTCCAACACGAATTCCGCCTTCCCACATTTCCTGTTTTCCTCCATTCCAGGGAGCGTTGCGGGCCCCGACACTGGACTGCCCACCATTGTCGCTCGTGAAAATTACAATGGTTTCTTCCCAGAGCCCCTCTGCTTTCAAGCTGTCGATGACGCGTCCTACGCCGTGGTCGAGATGTTCGATCAGAGCAACAAGGCCGGCTCGTTTTTCATCGATGCCGGGTTCGCGTTGTTTCACTTTCTCCAGCCAGTCCTGTGGGGGCTGAATCGGTGTATGGGGGGCGTTGTAAGCGAGATAAAGGAAAAATGGTGACTCTTTGTTCTTCCTCTCTTCCAGATAGGAGATCGCCCAATCCGAGAAAATATCCGTGGCATGCCCCTCCGGGTGAACGGGTTCCCCGTTTCGTCTCATGTAGTGTTTCCCGTGGCGAAGGTGGTCGTAGTAGTCATCCATCATGTCGCCGAGAAATCCGTGAAAGAAATCGAAGCCGACATCGTTTGGTCGATCCGGTTTCTCGAGTCCGAGATGCCATTTTCCGACGATGGCCGTGTCGTATCCTGCTTTCTTCAGGTGTGAGGGGAGGCTGACGACATCATTTCGAAGGTTTCCCCAACTCGTGGGGCGATCGGGCAGGGGCGTGCGAATCACGCCGGGGACACCTGCGTTGTCCGGATAGAGCCCCGTGAGCAGTGAGGCCCGGGTCGGCGAGCAAACCGGGCAATTGGCATAAAAGGAATCAAATCGCATGCCGCCATCAAAGAGGGCATCGATATTTGGCGACTTGAGGTCGGGTGCGCCGTAGCAGGAGAGGTCACCGTAGCCGAGGTCGTCGACCATAATGACGAGAAAGTTTGGTTTCTCGGCAGCAGTGGCAAAACCGAGCGCGAGGAGGGCTAACGCGAAAAGGCCGGAAAAGAATTTCATGCCGGTAGTCATGTCGTGTTTACTGCCGGACGACAACTCATGAAGTTCCTTTTTTGCGCCTTACTTGCCTTTTCCTCCGTTTTCCTGATTGCTCACGCCGTGGAGCCGATTGAAATGGGATCTCGCGGAGTTTCCAATTTCATTGCCCGAATGGAAAAAGAGCAGAAGGCGCAGGTAGCCTTCCTTGGGGGATCAATCACGCAGAACAAAAATGGACACAGTCGTATGGTTGCGGAATGGCTGGAGAAAGAATATCCCCACGTCGACTTTACCTTTATCAATGCCGGGCTCAGTTCAACCTGTTCAGTGACCGGTGCTTTTCGCGTCGGGGAGGATGTTCTTTCAAAGGATCAGATCGACCTGCTTATTGTTGAATTTGCCGTGAATGACAATCAGGATGCCGGGCATGATCGCCAGACAGCGATTCGCGGGCTGGAGGGTATCCTGCGACAATATTTTTCTGCTAATCCGACAGGCGATGCGATTTCCGTGCAATATGTGAACCCGGAAATTCTGAAGAACCATCAGGATGGTAATCCGACTGTCAGCGTCGAGGCACACAAAGCTGTGGCACGGCACTACGACATTCCGATTGTCGACGTCGGACTCGCCCTGGCCCGTGAAATCGAAGCAGGGCGAATGACCTGGAAAGAGGATTATCATGAAACGCACCCCAACCAGAAGGGATACCGGTTCGCCAGTGGATTGATCACCCAAGTCATCTCCGACACGGTTTCCGGAGAAACGCCCCAGACCGTTACTCTCCCAGACCCGCTTGATGCCCTGTCTTATTCCGGTGTGCAACGAGTCGATCCACGTGCATTAAACTGGTTGGGGGGATGGAAGTTTGCCCCCGTTTCAAAAGATCTGCTCCCGGTTGGCTCCATCCGGAGCGACTACGGCAAATTTCAGGCTCTGCGTTCCGAATCCGAAGGGGATTATCTTTACTACACCTTCCAGGGAACCATGATCGGCGCCTTTATCCTTGCCGGGCCGGATGCCGGAGCCCTCGAGGTGAGTGTGGATGCGGGGGAATGGGAACGGGTTGAGTTGTACCACCGCTTCAGCGAAAACCTTAACTACCCGCGCAGCGTCATTCTCGCCGACGGACTGAGCAATGCCTACCACCAGATCGCCATCCGAACCG
>JAKSBG010000413.1 GCA_022361255.1 Verrucomicrobiales bacterium | reverse complement strand
TCCTTTTGAACGCGACAGAGTTCCGGCCATCAGTTCTTACTGATGCATTCATGCTTGCGGCTGACGATGAAAGTAGCAACCGCACGAATTGGAGTCGAATCAGGCGCTGGTAGATCTGCTACTTCGCGGGAAAAGTTTTAGTCAGAGCATCAGAGATCACCCTGCTGACCTCCCCCGCCAAAACTTCGGATCCCTCTTCGGTGAAGTGCACATCCTGTCTCTTCTGAATTTCGGAAAGACGAGGACGGGCAAAAGCGTGGAGGTTATTTATCGGAATGTTGTTCTCCTTCATGACTTTTTCCGCGACGGTGTTGTAAAGGCCGGCATCTCCGGGTTTCCACATGTGAGACAGGCCATCAGGAATCGGGGTGGTGCTGGCCCAGATCAGTTGCGCTCCGGTTTTCCTTAGTCTGGTGACAAGCGTTTGCAGGTTGGCTTCATATTCTTCCGGAGAACATCTGCGGTGCGCTCCCTCTACCGTATGGGCGACTCGGAATTCACGGGACGATCCTCCTTTGTAGTGCATGACATCGTGCAGTCCCCAGTTGAAGTGGATGAGGTCCCACTTTTCCTTCCCCAACCACTGATCAAGATACTTCAGCCCGCTGAGAGTGGGACCGCAATTGGCTTTTGGGCGATGGACATTGGCGATGTTCTTGAGCCGTTTCTGTACGCCGGGAGTGTAGCCCATCGATATGGAATCACCGATCAGGAGAACCCGGGGAAGTTCAGGAATATCGACCACCTCTTTGTAGGAAGGATGTGTCGGAGCTTCGCCCTCGACCGGCAGCAAGTGTTTTGCGATCCAGGTAGCGGCTATTTCGGGAGAACCTTTCGGGGTCGTGTGACCACGGGGTTCTGGGAAAATGTGAAGCTCAATTTTGCTGTCGTTTTTGCTTTTCTTTGATGCGGCAGTGATTGCAGCAGCGGTCTCGTAGGCGCTCTGTGTGCTGACCCGCAGGTCCTGATCCCCGATCGCGATCCAGACGGGTCGTCCGGCCAGCTTAGCGGCTACAGATTTCAGGTCCCGTTTTTTGACCAGGGCATTGTTCTCTGCACCGGCGAACTCGGATAGAGCCAGCAGATCTGTGACGGGGGCGAATGCAGCCACCGCCCCGATCCGGGAATCGTGGGCTGCAAAATGGATGGCGAGAAACCCTCCGCGCGATGTGCCGCAGGCGGCGACGCGTTTCGGATCAGTCAGGTTTGATTTGATCAAATGATCGAGTACGGAGCTGAGTCTTTGGTTGTTGTGTGAGACGAAATCTTTGTTCGAATCTGCGAGCAGGCGCCACCCGGTGAGTCCGCTCTTTTCCGCATCCCGACTGCGTTTTCCATGACCCGGTATGTCGATGGAAACGCATAGGAATCCGAGTTCGGAAAGAGCGTTTCCGCATTGCCGAAAATAGGAACTGCTCAGAGTTTTGTCGATG
>JAKSBG010000322.1 GCA_022361255.1 Verrucomicrobiales bacterium | reverse complement strand
AAATCCCAGACATGCCCCTCGACAGGGAAACCGTGGCCGCCGAACTCGCCCATTACTTTCACAAAGCCATCAAACCTTCCCCCGTCCTGATCGAAGGGAAACTCCGGATGCGGATAGGCATGAGCGTCGACGATGTGGCCAACCGGGAAAAAGTTCCCTCCGCTCGCGATGTTGATCTGCCGGGTCGGATCGTAGCCGACCGTCCACTCACCAACCTTCATCGTCCGGTGCTGCCCCCAGGCTTCGTTAAAGGGAACCCACTGAACTATGGAAGGATGACTGTAAAGTAGATCGATCATCCGCTTGAGTTCGAACATGTATCGATCGTGCGCTTCATCAGGCCACGGAGCATCCGTCGGATCCGGCAGGAGGCGGGTCCACTCCGGGCTGCTGTTTTCTCCACCTCGTTTCCGGGCGTGCTGACTAACCTGATCCTGCCAGACCATCATTCCCATTTTGTCGCAATGATAGTAGTAGCGACGAGGCTCGACCTTAATGTGTTTCCGAATGAGGTTAAACCCGGATTCTTTCAGAAATTCGATATCGGACTTCATGGCCTCATCGCTTGGAGGCGTCAGCAGTCCGTCCGGCCACCACCCCTGGTCGAGAGTGCCCCAGTGAAAGATCGGATTTCCATTCAGAGTGAAACGGAGATGACCTTCCCCGTCTTTTTCAACAGCTGTTTCGCGAATCCCAAAATAGGAATCGATCTTGTCTTCGCCGAGCTCGATCTTCACCTCGTAGAGGTTCGGGTACGCCGGAGACCAAAGCCGCGGATTGGGAACGGTAAGTTCGATGGTTCCGTCATCGTCAAACCGGCTCGCAATCTTTTGGTCTTCCAACCAAACGGTCGCCGTTGCTTTCTTTCTTTTCTCCGCTCCTCCCGCATCAACCGCGATGACAATCCTCCCACTCGCTTTTGTCGTGATCTTCACATTTTCGATCGCCACTTCCGGCACTTCCTCGAGCCAGACCGTCTGCCAGATGCCGGAAACGGGAGTGTACCAGATCCCCCGGGGATGGAGCACCTGCTTGCCATTGAGCTGGTAGTTGCCCTCAGTCGCATCCGTGACACGAAGGACGAGTTCGTTTTCGCCATCTTTCAGAGCATCTGTGATATCGAAGGAGAAAGGCAGATTCCCTCCCGTGTTTTCTCCTACTTTTGATCCATTTACCCAGACCGTACTTTGGTAATCGACAGCCTCGAAATTCAGCTTCACTTTCTTCCCCTTCGACTTTTTCACTTCAAATGTCCGGCGATACCAGAGAGCATCCTCCGGGGTAAAACGGGTCTCGACGCCGGAGAGCGGAGCCTCAACCGCGAAGGGAACGAGGATTTTACCGTCCCATTTTTCCGGAGCCTTCTTTCTCCCCTTTCCGCTGATGGCATAATCCCAGTGACCGTTCAGATTGGTCCAGTTTTCGCGACGGAGCTGGGGCCGTGGGTACTCCTGCCAGACATTTTCCGCATTCACTTCTTTCCCCCACTTCGTTCGCATGGTCACGGCCGGAAGCGAGACGTCGACGCTGTGTTTGAGAATGCGCCCGTTGAACCGGTTCGGGACCGGATAGTCTCCCACGGCGTGAACTCCGTCCGCGCCAATAAAGAGCCCGAGGCCGGGCTGCTCTCCGAGAAAGCCGCCAACATCCCCGGCCGCCACCTCTTTCCCGTTGGCCCGCAGGGTGATCTTTTTCTCCGTTACCTCCACGACCAGATCAACCTTTCCCTTCACCGCTTTCTCTGCAGACAAAACGGTCAACTTGCTCCTGTTCCGCCAGGCAAACTGTGGTTTTCCGGCTTTGAAGAACAGGGAATATCCAAAGGCATTCCCCCCCTGTGCCATCACCACTCCGTTCGGCTTCGGGTGACGAACAGTTGCGCTTACCTTGAATTCGCGGCCGCCAATTTGCGGTGTGTCAGGCTCCGGCTTCGGCTCGGGAGGTTTTGGACTTCCCTTGCCACGTGGATAAACCTTCACCCGGTTTGCCCACGACTCCCATTTTTCCGCGAGCTCTTTTACTTTTTCGGGATTCCGACTGGCGAGGTTTTGTGTCTCGGTCCGGTCCTCCGCCATGTTGTAGAGTTCCCACTGCTTGCGGTCGGTTCCGTTGACAGTCGCCACTTCCTTGCCAACGAGTTTCCAGTCCCCGTCACGAACCGAGGCATTGGTTTCGTGCTCGATAAAAATCGGATCTTCGCGATTCAGAACTTTTCCCGAAAACGCCGGTCGCAAAGATACCCCGTCGAGGTCCGGAACCTTTTCTCCCCGCCTTTCGCCCGGGTATTCCGCTCCCGCGACATCCAGAATCGTCGGCATGATATCGATCAGTTGACCGGGCTCATTATACCACTCGTTCCGAAGTTCTATGCCTGAGGGCCAATGCATGAAGAAGGGCGTCGCTGCTCCTCCCTCGTGCACGAAATGTTTGTAGTAGCGAAAAGGAGTGCTCCCCGCATTCGCCCACGCTTCCCCGTAACTGTTGTGGCTTTCCTGGTTTCTCTTCTCCACATCATAGAATTCCCCACGCCCTAACATTCCTCCCTCCTGACAGGCCCCGTTGTCGGAAAGAAAGAGAATCAAGGTGTCGTCAAAAATCCCGGCATCCTGCAGAAAGCCTGTAAGCTTTCCGATGTTCTGATCGACGCGATCCACCATCGCCGCGTAGACCGCCATCTTGAGATCCATCTCGTCACGCTTTTTCTCATCCAGCGAATCCCAGTCCGGAATGCCGGGAGTGCGCGGGGAGAGCTCCCACTTTTCATCGATCAACCCGAGTTCCTTCTGCTTCGCAAAACGGGTTTCGCGGAGTTTGTCCCATCCCTCTTTGTATTTTCCCCGGTATTTCGCAATGTCATCTTCAAATGCCTGGAGTGGCCAGTGCGGTGCGGTGTAGGCGAGGTAAAGAAAGAACGGATTCTCCTTCTTCCCCCCTTCGAGATGTTCCCCGATGAACTGCGTGGCGTAGTCAGTAAACGCGTCTGTCGTGTAGAAGTCCTCCTCCGTTGTACTTTTGACAGGATTCACCGTTTCATTTCCGAGGGTAATTCCACGCTCTGCATGAGGATGGAAAAAGCGTGTCGCACCCGGAATGCACCCGTAGTATTTTTCAAAGCCCCGCTGCAAAGGCCAGTCTGCTTTGTCGTTGTAACCAAGATGCCATTTCCCGGTCATCAAGGTAGCGTAATCATGATCCCGCAGAATTTCCGCTATCGTCACACATTGCTCGTTGAGATGACCCTGATAGGCCGGGGGTTCCGTTTTTCCCCGCTGACTTCCCGGAGGTTGCGTCATCCATCCGACTCCGGTCTGGTGCGGGTGAAGCCCCGTCATGAGGGTAGCACGTGTCGGACAACAGCGACCGGAATTGTAGAATTGAGAAAACCGAACTCCACCGTAAGCGAGGCGATCCAGATTCGGCGTTTCGATCTCCCCGCCGTGGTAGCCGAGATCGGAAAAGCCCATGTCGTCGACCATGATGAGAATGATATTCGGCCTCTCTGGTTCCGAATGGGAAAGAAGCGGAAACGCAATCACGGCAAGGGCTGTGAGCAAAGTCGCAAAGAGGGAACGGGAATTCATAACAGGGGTTGGTGAGGCACCTAACAGGGTTAGCTCATCGACCGAACAGGGTAGAGTCGGGGTGCGACGTTCCACCGCGAAAGAAAAGCCCGCAAGACTTGCGTCTTGAGAAAACAGGCGAAAATCCGAAGAAACCGGACAGGGGAAAATCCCCTTTACGATCGGCGCATCATCGCCTCGGTCGCGTACTCGCGAATCCGTTCAATCATGCCGGTGAGTCCGTTTCGACGACTGGGGCTGAGATGCGACTCCAAATCGAGCCGTTTCAACTCAGTCTGCGCATCGAGAGCCAGGATATCTTCCGGCGTTTTGTTCTGATACAGACTCAAAACGGTAGAGATAATTCCGCTAACGAGAACGGAATCGCTCTTGCCCCGGAAATTGAGAACCTGCCCGTTTTCTTCCGGATGAAAAGGCACAATCCAGACCGATGACTGACATCCCCACACACGAAAATCATCCGTTTCCTCCTCATCCTGGATCAGCGGGAGGCGCTTGCTCAGGTCGATCAGAAACTGGTATTTTGCATCGAGATCCGGGAGATAGGACATTGTTTCAGCGATCTCCTCGAATTCCGGCAGGGATGGTGTGGTTTGGCTCATGCAGGCGCAACACTACCCGCCCGCCACGCCGTTTCAAGCGAAGGAAATTCAGGTCAGTGCTTTGATTTCCTCAGTTGCTTACGCGGCTTCCCCATCGTAACCCTTTGCGCTATGGCAAAAATCCCGTTTTCCATTCTCACCTCTTTGTTGTTCGTCTGCCTTTTCACCTCCGTGTCGGCCATCACGCCGGAGGAGTTGGAGCAGCGTTTCAAACAACTCCCGACAGTGCCGGAAAGCGAACTTCCTGAAATGCCGAACGAACCCACTTCGTTTCGTGGTTTGATCGAGCACGACGGCCTCGAAGGAAACACCTGGGTCACCTTTCCCTTCGTCGAAAACCCCGGCAGCTTCGGCTTTGATCCGCAAGGGCGTCTCTACGTTGCCGAAGCAAACCGCTTCTGGCTGGGAGTTCCTGATTTGCGAGGAGCGAATGAGTTGATCCGCGACGATTTCAAGGCGGTCACGGTTGAAGACCGGCTCAAGATGTATGAAAAATTTTCCGCGAACTTTCCCGAGGGCTGGTTCAGCAAAGTCGCGGATCGCATCATTCGTTTGGAAGACCGGGACGGCAATGGAGCCGCTGACCATCGCACGCTTTTCTCCGACATTTTCAAAGCACCTGAAGACGGGATCGGATTTTCCGTTCTCGCTGACGATGGCTCAGTCTATTTCACCTGCATTCCTCACGTGTGGAAACTGACCGACACGGACGACGATGGTGTCGCAGACAAAGAAGAGAAGATCTCGAGCGGCTACGGCGTTCGCGTTTCTTTCATCGGACACGATTTGCATGGCATCACGCGCGGGCCGGACGGGATGCTCTATTTTTCCGTCGGCGATCGCGGCTATCATGTTACCGATGCGAACGGAAACGTGCACGAAGGCTCCGGCCGGGGAGCGATCTTCCGCTGCGAGTCAGACGGTTCCGGGCTGGAAGTTTACTGCGAGGGACTCCGCAACCCGCAGGAGCTCGCCTTCGATGACTTTGGGAATTTGTTCACCTTCGACAACACTGGAGACATCGGCGACGTCGCACGGATGGTCTACGCGTTGGAAGGGACGGACTCGGGCTGGGACATGTCGCACCAGTCGCCGCATCACTACGTGAACCACCTCGACTGGGGAAAATTCCACCCGGAGAAATCCATGTGGGTGGCGGAAAGAATGTTCGACACATGGAATGAAGAGCAACCGCAATGGGTCTACCCGCCTGCCTCCCACGTCGCGCGCGGCCCTTCCGGAGTGACTTTTCTCACCGGTGAATCTTTGCCACAAAACCTGCGCGGGAAATTTCTCCTCGCCAACTATCGGGGCCCTTCCGAAAACTGCACCGTTCTCCTGATCGGGCACGAAGCGAAGGGAGCAGGCTACGTTGCCAATTCCGAGGAGATACTCGTGAAAGGCGTCGGTGCGAGTGACGTGGAGCTTGGGTATGATGGGAAAATTTATCTCTGTGACTTCGGGGGCGGCTGGAGTGTGAATGAGAACGGCTCAGTTCAGGCGCTATGGTCGAAGGAAAAAAAGGAAAGCGCTGCGGGAAAAGAAGTAGCGGCACTGATGAAAGAAGGTTTCTCCGGAAAAAACGCCGAAGACTTAACCTCCCTGCTTGATCATCCCGATCGCCGGGTTCGTCAGGCGGCGCAGTTCGCTCTAGTCGATGACAAAGAGAAAGGGCCGGACCTTCTTCCCCACATCGCCACTTCGGACCGGAACCTTCGCGCCCGCCTTCATGCAATCTGGGGAATGGGCCAACTCGGCCGAAAAGGTGTTGAGGTTACCTCTCCCCTTTTATCTCTTCTGAAGGATGAGCATCCTGAGATTCGGGCGAACGCCGTTCGAGTATTGGGAGACATCCGTGCGAAACACGGAAATCGTTACCTCATCGATCTCCTCAAAGACGATTCTCTCCGTGTCCGCTCACTTGCCGCGATCGCTCTCAGCCGGATTGCTGATCAAGGAGACGCAGCAGTGGTCGATGCCCTTTTCTCTGCTGTCCGCGAGAACGGCGAAAGCACAGACGTCGTTCTGCGCCATGCCCTGCTCACCGGACTGTATCGCATCGGGGACGAACAAATGCTTTCCGCGAAAAGCGATTCCGATTCCAGGGAGGAACGCCTTGTCGCCCTTCTGGCTCTGCGCCGCCATCACAGCCCGGCGGCCGCTGCATTCCTCAGTGACTCTGATCCGCAGATCATAAACGAAGCCGTACGAGCAGTGTATGATACACGCGCCGTCGACGGAGCCGCCGGAGAAACTCTTGCCGGATTCAAAAATGCAGCATCCCTTCCACAGACCGTGCAACGTCGCATCGTTGCTGCGAACTATCGCAAAGGATCACCCGAAAACGCGAAAGCTCTTCTTGCACTGGCAGGGGATGAGACTCTCAAACCAGTGAATCGTCGAGCCGCTCTTATCGGTCTCAAGCAGTGGCCCACACCCGTCGAAACTGATCCTGTCCACGGCACTTACCGCCCGATTCCGGAAAGCGCAGATCGCAGCAACGAGGCTCTCGCCGCTGCCATCGGTGATGATCTCAAAGAATTCCTGACCGAATCACATCATTCCACCCTGATCACACTCGGAATGGAGCTCGCGACTTCTATCGGAGTATCGCTTGAGACAGAAACCCTCCTTTCCCAGATCAACAACGGGGAGCTCGGTGGCGAGTTGCGCGTCGCCGTTCTCGACAGTCTCGTCCAGGCAAAACCGGATGGATTGACCGAGGTGGTAAACAAGCTGCTCGAAGACAAAGAAATTCCTGTCCGCGCTGCTGCATTCCGTCACGCTTTCGCCCTTGGGCTGGATGGCATTTCTGACGAGGCGAAAGCAGCCATTGCCAAAGACGAATTCGACGTCGCCCGCGCCGCGCTGGCCGGACTCGCCAAGTCAGAACCGGAAACTATCGTGAGCCTCTGGGAAAACCGTCAGAAGAATCTCCGGAACGGTCTCTGGCTCGACGCCTACCCCCACCTTCAGGAGGCCGGTCACGAAGCGGCAGCCAGCTACGCTTCCGCCGATCCGAACAATGTCTATAAGCTCAGCATTCACGGAGGTGATTCCGCCAAGGGTGAGATCGTTTTTCAGAATCAGGGAGCCTGCCTCCAGTGCCACAAGGTTGGAGGAAATGGCGGCGTCCAGGGACCGGACCTCAGCGGCGTCGGTCGCACCTTGTCCCGCGATAAAATTCTCGAAGCCGTCGTCAATCCCGGTGCGGAAATTACCGAAGGCTACGGCATGACAACGCTCACCCTGAAAACCGGTGACGCCGTCGTCGGTCGACTTTCCAACGAAGCCGAAGATCATGTCGTCGTCGTCGGACTCGACAACAAACCGCAACGCGTTGAGCGCAAGGATATCGAGGCCATCGCGCCTCCCGTGTCAGCCATGCCACCGGTGGCGATGGCTTTGCCACCGCAGGATTTGCGGAATCTGGTGGCGTATTTGGCAGCGCAGAAAAAGAAGGTGAAGAAAGATGACTCCAGCCACGGCGAAGAAAGCCATGGCGATGATGAGGCGATTGCGAAGTGATCGAGACAAGGAGAGGCTGCGTCCCGCTGCCTGCGGAGCATCCGGGCACATCCTCCGTCGGCGACTGGAAGCACGCCGCTCCTTGAGGTTCCGCTGCCCAACGCAAACAGGGCATTGCCATTCCGCTCCTGTTTTGCCAGCGTGCTGCATGCGCAAGACTCTTCTTCTCCTTTTCTCCACGCTCCTCTTCTCCTTTTCTCAATCAGACGATCGTCCGAACATCGTCCTCGTCATGGCGGACGATCATGGCTACGGCGACACCGGGTTCACCGGCCACCCCTTTGTCAAAACTCCGAACCTCGATGCCATGGCGAAAGAAGGCGTCGTCTTCAATCGTTTCTACGCTGCCGCTCCCGTCTGCTCCCCGACTCGAGCAAGCGTCATGAGCGGACGCCACCCCTTCCGCGGAAATGTCCCGAACCATGGTCACTACCTGCGCCCTGACGAAATCACGATCGCAGAAGCATTGAAGTCGGCAGGGTACGTCACCGGACACTTCGGGAAATGGCACATCGGCTCCGTCCAGCCCGGCAGTCCCACTTCGCCCGGCGGGCAGGGCTTCGATGAATGGCTCTCCGGCCTCAACTTTTTCGACAACGATCCATTTCTCAGCCGCAACGGAACCTACGAGCATCTCGAGGGCCCCGGAACGGTCGTGAGCATGGATGCCACCATCGACTTCCTGACAAAACACAAGGACGGCGACAAGCCGATGCTGACCGTGACCTGGTTTCCGTCACCTCACGGCCCCTTCGGGGAAATCCCGCAGGACATGGAAAACGCCGCCACTCTCTACGACGACAAAGATAAGAAAAATGCGGGCTATTTTCGCGAGATCACCCTGCTCGATCAGGAGATCGGAAAACTGCGAAAGGCTCTGCGTGATCTGGGAATCGCGGAGAACACCCTCTTTCTCTATCACAGCGACAACGGTGGTCTCGTCGACAAATCGGCAGGCGGCCGGATGAAAAAAGGTTCGATCTACGAAGGAGGGCTTCGCGTTCCCGCAGTCATGGAATGGCCTGCACGCCTCAAGGCAGGAGAGATTGATACACCGGTAAACTCCTCCGACCTCTACCCGACTCTGGTAGAAATCGCCGGAGCGAAAATGGAAAACCAACCCCTACTCGACGGCGTTTCCATTCTCCCGATTCTCGAAGGAAAACAGGACACCCATCCAGCGATGGGTTTCTGGCACGGATACTCTGATGGTCAGGGCACCTGGAGCGATCGCATCATTGCCGGATTGAAGGCTGCCCAGGACGCCGGCACGCCGAATCCCTACCCGAACCGCATTCTGAAAAACACCTCCGAATTTCCCGCACGGGACAAAAACGACCTCCGGGGTCATTCCGCCTGGACCGACTGGCCATGGAAACTGCATCGCATCCAGCCAAAGAGCGGTGCCGAGGCAACCTGGGAATTGTATCAACTGGAAATGGACCCGATGGAGGAAAACGACCTCGTTGCTGAGCATCCTGACCGCGTTTCCAAAATGAAAGCAGCGTTGGAAGCCTGGCAAAAATCCGTGCTCGGCAGCTGGTCCGGGGAGGACTATGTGAAGAAGTGAGAAAGTTCAGCGTGGAGGGGCAGGTTCCACCCTGCCCGCATTCGATGTCCGAATAGGAGGAAGCTGACTTTCCTGGTCACCACGAAAGATTCGGCGCCATTTTGCATTCCTCACACACCCACAACCTCGCGCCAGGTCTTCGCCATGAGAGCATGGCCGGCGACACTGGGGTGCACTCCATCACCGGCCCAATATTCCGGCTTCGTCCCGGATGCGACAGCCTCATCAAACATTTCCTGAAACGGAACCCACAACGCACCCGCACCATCCGCCACTTCACGAGCGAACTCTCTGCGGGTTTCGAACTCCGGAAACCAGGAATCGTTGACAGCTCCGCAGCGCAAGACAAACGGCTCGCAAATGACCAGTTTGGTATCGGGCAATGCCTTCTTCGTCCGCTCTAACAAAGCCGCGAAGCCATCGCGATAGACTTCAGGGGTTCCGTCATATCGTCCGTTCAGCTTGTGCCAAATGTCGTTTACCCCGATGAGAATACTGAGAACATCCGGTTTCAAATCAAGGCAATCTTTGTCCCAGCGTTTATCGAGATCCGGAACCTTGTTTCCGGAAATCCCGCGATTGTGAATCTGCAATCCGAGCGATGCGTAATCCCTCAGAATTCCACCGGCGGCATGGGCGGGGTAACCGACACCCAGAGACCGGGGGTCGTTCGCTGCCTGGCGTTTCTTGTCACGTCCGGCATCAGTGATCGAGTCGCCCTGAAAAAGAATCACGCTCCCCTCCGAGAGCTTCACTTTCTCTGCGGCTGATACATTTTTCGAAAAGGCAACGGAGGCTCCGGCAGCGGCGGCGCTGGCGGTGAGAAAAGATCGTCGATTGGTCATGCTTCCGTGATGCCACAGTCCGTGCCGTCAGGCAAGGCACAAAACGTTATGTATATGATAACCGGCAGGCGAGGCGCCCGCCCTACAGTATACCTCCGCACATCGACCTGTAGGGCGGCCGCTCCGGCTGCCGACAGGTAACGCCATTCACCTACGCATCAACGCAATCCCGTCCACTTGACGCACTGCCGAGCGTCTGACAGGCTCAGCGCATGGAGCAATCGAGACGCCGCTTTCTACAAACTGCCACCGGGACCGCATTCGCCACTCCGTGGATTGGATGGACTTCGACTTCGTCGGGTCAGGCACCAAGCAAAGATTTACGCTTCGCCAACTTTGGGGCTGGAGGACGTGCCTGGAGCGATCTGACGGCGATGGATAATGTCGCCAATACCACTCTCGTCGCAGCTGCTGATGTCGATACGGTTCGTTCGGCAAAGTTTCACGAGACCTATCCGGACACGCCTTTCTACACGGACTGGAGAAAACTTCTCGACGAGAAAGCAGACGAAATCGACGCGGTCGTGATCGGCACTCCCGACCACATGCACGCCCCAATCGCGATGGCTGCAATGCAGCTCGGCAAACACGTCTACGCCGAAAAGCCGATGTCCCGGACTCTCCACGAAGCGCGACGTCTCCGTGAATATGCAGCGGAGAACAAGCTGACGACACAAATGGGCAACCAACTTGCCTCCGGCGCTGGAAACCGGACGGGAGTGCGCCTCCTTCAGGAAAGTGTCGTTGGAAAAGTCATCGAGGTTCACAGCATGAATCCGAAATCGTGGGGTTCAATGAGTCCTCTCCCGGAGTCCACCGAGGAACCACCGGAAACCCTTTCCTGGGACGACTGGATCGGTGTCGGAAAAATGCGGGAGTATATTCCTCGCGAATTTGCTCCGAGTAATTGGCGCAAGCGAATCGGATACGGCACGGGAACGCTCGGCGATATGGGCTGCCACATTTACCACCCCTGGTTCATGGGATTGAACAAGCCGGTCACCTTGTCGGTGACATCACACGGCCCTGCTCCCGTCGACGAGGACAGCTGGCCTCTTGATGCAAAAGTGCACCACCGGATGAAGGGCAACGATCTCACCAACGGCGATTTTGATTTCACCTGGTACGATGGCAAACAGCTCCCACCTGCTCACGTTGCCAGTGCTGTCGGTGGCACCGAGAATGTGCCGAAAAGCGGTTCTGTCGTCATCGGAACGACTGGTGCACTCGTGATCCCGCACGGCGGAGGAGGAATCCCCACAATTTATCGAGACGGTGTTTTGTCGGAGGAAGCTTTCGACAATGAGCCAAGCGAAGATCACCACGGAAATTTTGCAGCCGCGATTCGCGGAGAAATCAGTGAACAGCCGCGATGCAACTTTGACTACTCCGGCCCCATGACAGAGGCAGTACTCCTCGGAACCGTCGCAATGCGCCTTCCCGGGGAGACCCTGAAGTGGAACGATGCGAAAGGAAAATTCAAAGGTTCCGACGCAGCGAACGCCCTGATTCACGACACCTACCGCAAAGGTTGGGAAGTGAAAGGGATCTGAGAAAACTACTTTTTCGCCAGTCTCTTTTTCAGAATCGGCGTGAGATACTTTGCCGTCTCATCGGCAATCACGTTGTAGCCCGCCAGGTTGGGATGGCGATCCCCGAACCATCCCGGCAGGTGCCCAAATAGCGCATCAAGCTCGTTGTCCATGACTTCGACGCGCCCTCCGGTGACGCGAGGCGCGAGCCATTCGTGATGTTGCTTCGGAATTTTTTCCAAGGGATAGCGACGGTAATTGAGCATGTGGTAGCCCTTCTCCAGCTCGGCCGCGTAGCGCGGATAGAGATCAAAAACTTCGAGCTTTTCTTTCTCCGCCACCTGTCTCACCAGCTTGTTTATTTTGGCGCTAACCTCCTCGTTGGAAAACGGAATCACGGTTGTCGGAATCAAGAGGGCGTCGGGATGGTCCTCCCGCAGGCGCGACAGGAGAAGATGAAAGTCGGCAGGGAAATTTTTCTCAAAGTTCTCCCGCTTCGCGTTGTCGTTGATTCCGTAGCGGATGAAAATGTAGTCCAGCTTTTCCATCGAAGCGACATCCCGCTCATAGCGCCCGCTTTCGAGCAGGCGATGGATGTATTCGCCGCTCACCCCTTCATTGTAGACCTTGCATCGCGGGATCTCCGGGTCCGTATGAAGCAAGTGACGTACGACGTGTTCCAGGTGCGGCCCTTCCGGCTTGAGCCGCCGAGGCACGCTTCCTTCGGTCGTGCTATCGCCAAGGAGGAGAATCCGAATCCAGTCCTCTTCCTTTGCCAGGCTGAAAGAGGAAAATGCCAGGGTGAGAAAGACTGCAATCGAGACAGATGGAATCACTTTCATGAGTGGACGGTAACTCGGATCGATCAATTTTCCATTTGGCCCTTCGCGATGTCGATGCCATGATCGCACCATGAAAATCGCGACATCTGTTATCGCCATCGCTGCCGCGTTGAGTCTGTCCTCATGCTTGAATTCAGACAAACGCGCAACCGCCGGGATCGCCGACGAATATGGAATGCTCTCGATTCCTCAGCCGAAAGAGAAAAAGGCAAAGAAGAAGGGCAAAGACCGCTTTCGGCTCAGGAGCATCGGCGAAATGACCGATCCGATGATTCCTGAATGGTAGAGCGATCGGACCTTACAATTTCCGCTGCGGGTTATCGGCCCAGAAACTTGCGACAGCCAATGCGCCAGGCAAGATTGCGCTGGCGACGAGGATGGGGATATAGCCACCCATCCATTGCTTTGAGATTCCAAACAGCAAGGGGCCGATACCGCTGGCAATCACGACGAGGCTCATATTCACTCCCGAGATTGCCCCAAGTCTCTCACGGCCAAAAAATCGCGGCCACACCAATCCTGACAGGGCCATAAATCCGCCGCCGCAAAACCCATTACCTATCACGTAGGCCCACTCTCCGAAGGAAGTGTTGAGCTTCATCAATCCGACCGCGCCGGCCACGGCACCGAGATTCATTCCGAGCAGAAGCCACTTCAAACGGGTGTGCGTATTGACCCAACCGAACGCCAGGCTCACCACGACACTGATCGCCGCCATCGGAATGAATAGAGCGATGATGTCGCTTTTTTCGAAACCAAACTCCTCGCCAATCGAGACGATGTGAAAGGTAAAGGCGGTCGAGAAAAAGGAAAAGAAGCCGAAGGACAGAGCAAAGGCCCAGAAGGTGAACGTTCGGACCGCTTCCTCTCGGGTGAATTGATGGTGTATGCGCATGTCAGGATTCACCACTCCCTTTTTCGCACTCAAATCCGTTCCGTCCATCACCATCCCGCACTGCTCCGGAGTGTCTCGAAAAACCAACCACGCCAACGGAGCCATGATGCAGACCGACATCCCGGCAAGAACGAGCCAGGCACCATCGTGCTCAAACTTGGTAATCAGAAAATCGAGAAATGTGGGGGCGGCAGAGAAAGCAAAGGACACGAAAAGGCCGCTGAAAGACATCGCGATTCCTCTTCGGTAATCAAACCACTCCCCCATCAGATTGCGACAGGTCATAGTCAAAGCCCCTTGCGCCGCCATGCGGATCAGGTAGAAGCCGACCCCGATCAGGAGAAATGCCACGACCGAGGCAAGAGCATCGGGAAGCACCGAAGAAACGAGTCGGAACACTTTTCCGGTGAAACTCAAGTAGACCAGCACTGCAGCAGTCATGAGAACCGAAACGACGGCCAGCTTTCGCCCACCCCACTCATCGTAGAGGCTTCCCAATCTCGGCAGAGTTACGCCGCTCGCGACCGTCCCCACGCAGTAGGCCGCACTCAGCCCGACTCGCGACAGGCCGAGTTCCTCCATCAGAATCTCGGTAAACACGCTGAAGCCCATCGTCTGGCCGGGAATACTGAAGAGCATTCCAATGGTGCCGACGATGACGATCCACCATCCGTAAAAGAACGGGCGGGAAACAGGTCGGAAGGGTTTGTCAGGGTGCCAGAACGACATAAAAATGAGCAGAGCCAGACTGGAATGCAGACACTGCCCGAAAACAAGCTCGGTATTGACGGGTTCACGATTTCCGACAAGGCTTCTGTCCTGAAATGATCCGCCCTATTTGTCTGCTCACCTGCCTTCTTTTTGTCCTTTCCGGGACTGTCGGGGCAAAACCCAACCTCCTTATCGTTCTTGCCGACGACATGGGTTACGGCGATCTGGGAATTACCGGGAACAAGACACTGAAGACTCCCCACCTCGATGCACTCGCAGCCTCGGGCGTATTTTGCTCTCAGGCATACGTGGCCAGTTCGGTCTGCTCGCCTTCTCGCGCCGGATTGATTACGGGTCGCGATCCCAGACGATTTGGCTACGAAGGAAATCTGAACAAGGGGCATGCGAACTACCCGACCCGTCCGGAACTACTGGGACTTCCTCCTGGCGAGCACACCTTGGGCGATCACCTTCGCGCGGCCGGCTACGCGACCGGGCTTGTCGGAAAATGGCATCTCGGAATTGGCGAAGGATTTCATCCCAACGATCGCGGGTTTGATCACTTCTGCGGCATGCTGACAGGGAGTCACGGTTATTT
>JAKSBG010000349.1 GCA_022361255.1 Verrucomicrobiales bacterium | reverse complement strand
TGTTACAGCTACAACTGGGCAGGTTCGCATTCTTGGAGGCGGCGGTAGCACCGCTTCCGCTTCAATCGGTCACCACGGTAACAATGAGGCGCGCGGAAACGCCACGGGTAACATTGTTGTCGATGCAGCAACTGGCGTCGTGGGAATATCCGGAGGGCATACCGCAAACGGTTCCCGCTCCAATGTCCAGATCGGGCACGGTGCCCACACGGGGAATGATACTCTCGGTGGAACGATCGTAGGAAATATCACTGTAAGCACTGCTACTGGTGATATCGACTTCTCGGCCGGACCCGGTGGAGAGGCATACATTCAGATTGGTCACGGTGGTATGCGCTGGGGAGGAGATCTCTCCGGAAACATCGATGTAGATGCCGATGCAGGAAGCGTGAAATTTGCTTCCGGAGGAGGCGGCTCCACCTGGACCGCATACGGTCAGATCGGTCATGGCGGATACTCCAATGGTGCAAGTGGTGTTAAAGAAGGCACCATCGATGTAACTGCGGGTATGGACGTCATTTTCGACGGTTCCAATGGAGTTGACGGAGAGTATGTTCAGCTTGGTCACGGTGGTCGCAATCACGATGGGAACGTTGGTGTGGTCGCAGACGCTGACATCACGGTGGACGCCGGGCGAAATCTCGCATTCTCCGGCGGAGTCAACGCAGCCGACGGTGAAATTTCCTATAGCCAACTCGGCCACGGTGGCCGTGAAAACAACGGCAACTTTACCGGAGACATTGATGTCACTGTTGGAGGGACGACATCCTTTACCGGAGGTAATCGCACAGACAACTACTCCCAACTCGGCCATGGCGGGCGTGCTGCCGGTGGAACTCATAGCGGAGATATCTCACTGGATTCAACCGGAGCGATCAACTTCCTCGGAGGAACCGGTGGAGCCGGGGTTCGCGGCTATGCTCAGCTCGGTCACGGAGGTGACGAGGCTAACGGCGGAACCGGAAACACGGGAGATATCTATGTTGAGAGCGGAGGAGATATTAACTTCCTCGCGGGAGACAAAGATCGTAATTACGCTCAGCTCGGTCACGGTGGTGTGAATACTGACGGAAACCACAGTGGTAACATCCACGTTGGATCCGGCGGAAATGTGGCCTTCGGTGCAGGAACCGGTGAAAACAACTGGAAATACTCCCAGCTTGGTCACGGCGGTAACGAAACGCAGGGCGACCATTCCGGAGACATCTGCCTCCACGCTGATGGCAGTATCAGTGTGACTGCGGCCCGGGGCGCTACTGCGGACGGTGCACGTGACTACGCTCAGATTGGTCACGGTGGATACAACGCTGATACTGTCAGTGCGGCCGGACATTCCGGGTTTATCACTGTTACTTCCGGTTCAGGGGGCATTTCTGTCACAGGTGGCAGCGACGCCAACGATCAGTATGCTCAGATCGGTCATGGTGGTCTCAATGTTGATGGAAATCTTGCCGGCAGCATCTCGCTCGTAGCGCTCGGTGGCGGAGACGTATCTGTAACCGGAGGAACCGGCGACTGGCGCGGAGCCCTGATCGGTCACGGCAGCCATGCACATGCATACATCGGAACTCGCACCGGTGGACTGAACATCTACGCAGAGGGAACCGTTTCCACGGTTGATGGAACGGGCAACAGTGCGGCGCTCATCGGCCATCAGACAAACAACACCATCGATGGTTTGGGAGGTTCCGTTTCCTATGCAGGTTCAGGAATTCAGGCTGCCGGGGACAACGGGTTCTCCATCGTTGGTCTCACCAATGTCAATCTGGGAACGGCAATGACTACCGGTTCACAGAATGGAAACGATATCATCAATCTGGAAGAAACAATGCGCGTCGCGATCGCTGACGGCGACGTGACCGTAGCCTCCGGTGGAAACCTCACCATTGGCAATTCGACTACTCCGCTGACTTATGACAGCGCGAATACCCTGTCTATCGCTTCCGGAGGAGATCTTACGATCAATGCCAGTTTCCAGAACCAGGGCACAGGGGATGTCAATCTTATCGCGGGATGGCAGAATTCAGGTGCTACAGCGCTGGCCGCACCGACAATGGCTGGAGTTCATAATGCAACACCTGCATTGGGCACCATTTGTCTCCCGGATTACCAGCCAATCACGATTAATGTGGCGACTGTTTGTGACGACTTTGGTGTCGCAGCAGGAACTCTTTACATTGGAGATGGAACCCAGGCTGCTTCAGTAGTTGTCGGTTCCCGCCAGGGGGCTACGAACGCGCTCGCCGGAACCGTTTCGGTCAATGGCGGTGACAACAGTGGTCCGAGCCGCAGTGCTCAGCTCGGTTTCAAAGGGGACGGATCCGGAGCAATTACAGGAGATATCAACGTTTTTGCCGGAGCTGGCGGCGTAGAAGTTAACGGTGGCGACACCCTGAATAACTACGCACAGATCGGACACGGCGGGCGCGGTTCAGTCAGTGTCAGTATCGACTCGGATATTAATCTCAGTTTCTGCGAACCCTCCAACCTGGATGTTGCAGGTGGTGCGATCGGGGCATATGCCCAAATTGGTCATGGTGGGCAGGGTTTCAATGGCGAGACTCTCGGCGACATTGCTACGATGGGAACTCTTCTGACGGCATCGATCAGTGGCGGAGATGGGAATAATGCCTATGCTCAACTGGGGCACGGTGGTCTCCAGTCTAATGGAGGGAAAGGCGGCGATATCAGCCTCGAAGCTGAATCTGTCGCCATTTCCGGCGGAGACGGCGGGAATGCTTCCGGGAGAATTGGGCACGGCGGTGCTTCAGGCACGGGGCTGATTTCCGGTGAAATTGAAGTGACCAGCACGGTTGGAGATATCACTGCAATTGGTGGTGCCGGCGCGGGAGCTGCTACTCAGATTGGACACGGAGGAAACAACTTCAACGGTTCTGTCACGGCTCAACCTGTGACGGTTGATTCTGCCAACAATGTGATCATTCGCGGCGGTGGTGGACCTCAGGCAGGTTCTATGATCGGTCACGGTGGAACCAATGCACAGGGAACGGAGTACAGCGGGGACGTAGAAGTTACTGCAGGCGCCGATGTCGGAGTTCTCGGAGGTGTGGGAGCTGGCTCCTATGCTCAGATCGGTAGCGGGGGAAGTTCCGCTGACGCAAGCATTGGAGGGGACATCACCGTCGAGGCTGGTTCCCAGGTTATTATGAATGCTCCCAATCAGAGCGGAGGGGCCTACTCGCAAATCGGTAATGGAGACAACCTCAAAGATGGTTTTGCTCCGTTGGCGGGAACAGGTGCCCGGGACGGCGACATTGAAGTAAGTGCGGGAAGCGATATTACGCTGACGTCTTCCTTCATCGGCCACGTCAACGGTCAGAATTCAAATGCCGGTCCTGCATCCGGAACGACAAATATTGGAGTGGCGCGTGATAATCCGACAGATCCGGGCGCGGGCACTCTTCGCACGGACGGACCTGAGAGCGGGTTTGCCGGACCGGACGGCCTCTACTTCTACATGCCGCGTCGAATGAAAAATCAGGTGGGTGCAGGAACAATCCTGAACGGATGGACTGCCTGGGGGGGAGCACCGACGGATCCGTTCCCGACGCAGCGTGTTGACGAGTTCACGATCAACATTCTTGGTGATACCATCCTCTTCCCGAATGAACATGCGAACCAGTTCGGAACGGGGCCGACTCCGAATACAGCAGCTGGATTTGCGTTCAATTACGACACGATTGTGCTGACTGACCTTCCGCCACTCCCTGAAGCGCCGGGGAATCCGCCGCTGCCACCAGAGCCTCCTGTTGCTCCTCTGCTTGACTCTCTGTTCCCGGATGACCGGACCACTGACGACTGGCGGCGTGAGCAGGAGGGCATCTATAGCGGATTCAACTCATTCGGGACTTACTACGAAGGCTTCGATCAGTATGGCCGCTTCGGAGAGAGTATCTTCTCGACTGAGTTCGGGAACTCGCTCGAATTGGAGCCCGGTGCAGAGGAGGATGTTCTCGAACGCCAGCTTCGCATCCTCGAGGAGGAAGAAGAGGAGGGCGAAGAAGAGGAGGAGGGAGCAGAGTAGTCCCCGGAAATAGATCAAAACCGAACGGCGTCTCGAAATCACGGGACGCCGTTTTTGATTGAGCGATCGAATGAGACTGTTCTTCTCGCGGGATCAGTTTCGCTTTTCAACGGTGAGTAATTCCGGAGGCGAGTTCTGTTGATTGAGAAAGCGGTAGTGAGTAGCAGCAAAGCTCTCTTGCGGGAGATTCCGGAAAAACTCCAGAATGATTTCTGCCTCGGTGTTTCCTCCTTCGTGGCCAGTGTAGAGGACTACCGTGAGTCGTCCCTGCGGAGCGAGGATTTCGAGGGTCGAACGAATTCCGCACAGTGTCGACTCAGGAAGAGTGATGATAGATTTGTCGCCTCCGGGAAGGTAACCAAGATTGAACATCGCAGCCATGACTGGAACTGAAACGAACTCTTTGATATTTTCGTGTCCGGTATGATGCAGGCTCAGGTTCGAATGATTTTGGCAGCGATCAGCTGTGGCCCGGATGGCTTCCCCCTGAATATCGAAAGCGAACACCCGCCCTTCTTCTCCCACGCAATTGAGAAGAAAGGATGTGTCATGACCGTTTCCTGCAGTCGCATCTATAGCACAGTCTCCTTTTCCAAGACATTCCTGAACCATTTGATGGGCCAATTGCGTTGCCCGGGGAAGAGGATTCATCTGCATTCAGTGAGATAAAACGTTGAGATCGCATTGTTCGGGGATGTCCTCATCATTCAGCAGGTGCGCAACCATACGGTCGGCGTGCCAGGGACCATTCAAGACGCCTTTGGATCCGAGTCCGTTGAAAAAATTGACTTCCGGGAAGGAGTGATGTTTTCCGAAGAAAACCCGGCTTCTATGTATGATAGGGCGAATTCCAACTTTGTGACCGATGACCCGGAAGTCGCATTGGGTGATCTCATCAAGTTTCTTCAAGACTTCTATTC
>JAKSBG010000466.1 GCA_022361255.1 Verrucomicrobiales bacterium | reverse complement strand
GAAGGCTTTGAAGATGAAGCCAACGATCACATCCACCACCGGGGAATGTGGTATGGGCTCGGAAATGTGAACGGATACGACTACTGGCACTTTGCCGGGGACGACTCAAAAAAAGACAAAACATTCGGTGCCATCCTTCACAAAGGAATGAACGGCGTCAAAATGTCGAAAGATGACATTACGATCAAAACCAAATCCGAGTGGGTCACCGACAGGGACCGGACGAAGCGGATTCTGTCCGACCGTCGCGAGTTCCGCCTGTTTTACACTAAGGAGGGAGCTCTCGTTGTCGACACCACAATTACTCTGATTGCCGATAACGGCGACGTGACGATTCACGACGACAAAGAAGGCGCCTGGTCGATTCGCACCATTCCCACCCTTCGACTGGAAGGTGACCATGCCAAAGGAAGCATCATCAACAGCGAAGGGGAGAAAGACAAACCTGCCTGGGGCAAGCGAGCCAAATGGGTCGACTACTTTGGCGTCGACCGTGCCGGAAACTCCTGCGGCATAGCGATTTTTGATCATCCGGGAAATCCCCGTCATCCGACCTGGTGGCATGCCAGACACTACGGACTGTTCACTGCCAACCCTTTCGGTCAGGGCAATTTTGAAAAAGAAACGGAAAAAGGTGCCGGTGACTACACGATCAGGAATGGTGAGTCCGCGACCTTCCGTTACCGGACGATTTTCCACAAAGGAAATGCAGAGGAAGCCGGAGTGGCCAAAGCCTACGATTCCTGGACGGCTGCAACAGGGGAGTAAAATTCGGTAAAAGAAAGGGGCCGGAACTTTCGTCCCGGCCCCGTTTCAGGCGTGGTCTGTTGGCAGCATTCCGCGCCACACAAAACTGAAAAACGTGCGGTTGGGGAGGAACGGAACGATCAGGCTCCGCTCCAGCTGCTGTAGACGTTCACACGGGTACCGTGAGTTGTGTTGTCGTAGATGACCTGAGCGGCGCTCGACGGCAGCCGTATGCAACCGGCTGACGCAGGATATCCCGGAAGATGCCCCGCATGGACGCCGTAGGCGCTGCCGCTGAGGCGCATCCAGTACGGCATATGGACGCCGTAAATTGTCGAAATTTTTCCGCTTCGAACCCGCTCTGAAATACTGAAGCTGCCACGGGGAGTCCACTTTCCCGGACGAGCTGTCGAAACCGGGGTATCAACGGCAATCTTGCCGTTCACAAGGAGGTATCCCCGCTGGTCAGCGACATCGATGACCACCCTGGTATTGCTTCGGTTGCTCTGCGACAGGATCGCAGGATTAATCCGTGCACCGCTGGGATCGCGGCGGATCGTGGGCTTCGGTTTCAGGCCACGCTGAAATGCGCTACCGTTTCGATCCGCTGAAGCGGAACGATCACTGTTGGACGTGCATGCGCTGAACATCGATGACCCGAGAACAAGGATCACCGACAAAGCGCCGCAGAGGGCTCTTCTTTTCATGGAACTGTCTGTGTTTGTTGTTTGTGTGACGCGGTGTTTCAAGCCGCGCAAAACACTACTGTAAAATTACAACAAATACAAACAATTATGGAATTTATATTTTTGCAGTTCCGTTACTTTCCGGAAGGCAAAGGCCTTTCAGGATCTGTTTCAGCCTCATAATCAACGCCTTCCAGCCCAAACCCGAAGAGGCGGAGAAATTCCCTTTTGTAACCCGAAAAATCAGAAAGTTCCGAAAGGTTCTCCGTCGTGACTTTATCCCAGGCTTCATGGACAGCGTCCTGAACTTCTTTGCCCATTTCCCAGTCATCGATTCGAATTCGGCCTTTTTCATCCAGTCCGGGATCTCCGCCCGAAGCGAGATGCCCGGCAAAGAGTCGCTGAATCTGCTCGATGCAACCTTCGTGATTCCCGGCTTCCTTCATCACTTTGTAGAGGAGCGAGATATAGAGGGGAACCACCGGAATCGCGCTGCTGGCCTGCGTCACCAGAGCCTTGTTCACTGAAACAAATGCGATTCCCCCGCCGAATTCCTCATTCATTCTCGCAGCAGATTCTTCGAGATGTTCCTTGGCCTTGCCAATCGTTCCGTTGGTGTAAATCGGAAAAGTGAGCTCCGGACCGATATAGGAATAAGCCACCGTTGTAAAACCATCCGCGAGAACGCCGGCTTCCTTCAGAGCGGAAAGCCAAAGCTCCCAGTCCTCACCTCCCATCACTTTCACGGTGTTCTCGATTTCATCCCCTTCCGCCGGTTCGATTGTCACGCTGTTCACCTCCCCTGTATCAGTGTTGAGGTTCTTTTGAGAATAGGGTGCGCCGACCGGTTTCAACACAGACTTGTAAGTCTCCCCCGTTACCGGATCCGTGCGGCGTGGAGAAGCGAGACTGTAGACAATGCAATCCACTTCACCAAGATCCTCTTTGATCGTGGCGATCACCTCGTCCTTCATCTCATTGGAGAACGCATCGCCATTGAAACTTTTCGCGTAGAGCCCCGCATCGTTTGCCGCTTTCTCGAAAGCGACCGAATTGTACCAGCCGGCGCTGCCGGTTTTTTTCTCTGTCCCTGGCTTTTCAAAGAAAACCCCGATCGTCGCAGCACCACCTCCAAAGGCCGGAACAATTCTCGAAGCCAGTCCGTATCCTGTCGAAGCTCCTATCACGAGAACCTTTTTCGGTGAGTCCGGAAGGGCCGGTTGCGATTTTACGTAGTCAATCTGTGACTGAACATTGGCAGCGCATCCGTCGGGATGAGCGGTCGTGCAAATAAATCCTCGGGTCTTGGGGGTGATGATCATGATGAATAAAGACGTTGAATCGGGAAGGGAGCGTTACCAGTCAACAGAACGGATTACAACCGCTTTTGCACAGCATAATTGTACGAAAAAAACCTGCTGCCGCTCTCGCGACAGCAGGTTTGAGAAAGCCATGCAGGCAGGCGGCTTGCCTCCTGCAGCTACAATTCCGAATTACTTCAGCTCCTGAGCGTGGAAAATCGCCCAGTCGTCGAGATTGTTCAGGTTCACGGCGTCTTTGATCGTGCCGTCGTCTTCGCGGCCGGCTGCGTCGAGAATCTCGCTGCGAGTGTCGTCGTCGTGGATGTATCCGGAAATCGCGGCATTCAGCTTGTCGACAGCATCCTGGTCGAGAGATCCCCCCTTTTGCTGGAGGATCCAGTTTTCACACTCGATGTAGCTGGGCTTGGAATCAGCGATGAAAGATTCAAAATCCGCTTTGTCGATACCAAGTCCGTCAAGAACCATCTGGTCATAGCCCGCACCGATTGCAGGATAGTCAGAATGAAGTTTTCCGGCTGCGCCGAGAGAGGCTTTCATCCAGAGACGGGGGAGGTGAAGGACTCCAAGAGGGCCGGCAGTGCCGGAGCTGATCGTAGGAACAATATTGCTCATAAGTATTTACGTAAGTAGGTCGGTTCGTTGGTTTCTTTGCTGATGGCGGAAATGCCCACCTTCAGGGAAGGCTGACCCTAAAAAATGCGGGGGAAGCTTTCAATCATTTTCCCTACCGATTTCCGTGTAGATATCGCGATTTTTTTCCGTAAGACGGAGCCACAGGCTATAGTGTCGTCACGGGAGGATCCGCTAAGACATCGGCGCCTGCCTTCCCCTGCTTCCCGGCTTCCTCCTCAACCCACTCCACCAACTCCTCCTTGTAGCGATAGTTTGCCGCAAAGTCAGCTTCCTCCATCGCGAATTGGGAATTCCCGGGACGATTGCGCACTTCAAATCGATGGGCCAATTCCCCCATCGCCGCATAGACGGTCCAGCCGGCCAGTGAAAAGAGGTGTTTCACCGTCTTCGGCTCGAAAAGGCCGAAGATCCCCGAGTTTTTCACCCGCAATTTCGCGTAGAGCAATCCGAGGTAAAATATACTGTTTCGAATTCCCAGCAATACGTTCAATCGTCTCGGCTCATACTTCGAGTTTTGCCGGAAACTGTCCCAGAGCCGCAGAGGATTGTAGCCGAAAGCCAATTGATCGGTTCTGGTGTAATTCAACATTCCCAACGTTTTTCCTGACTCCTGCGCACGGGTCAATTCATGGTAGAAAGAAGAAATGACGGAATCATTCTTCAGGAAAAAGAAATCGGATATCCGGTGGAACTGTTTGATGAAATCAAGCTGGTGATGCCACTTCCCCGTAAACATCGGGACGAGAACACCAAACCAGAAAATTGATTCCATGTAGATCCGCCAACTCATCGCGTTGGCATCCCCGAGATGCTTCGGGTGATCCTGATAAACATGATTGTAAATCCGTGACGCTTTGAGAATAAATCCATCGTAGGCTTCCCGCTTTTCCTCCGCATCCGGCTCATCGGCCTTTTTGGCACGAATCACTTCGGTCACGAGCTCGATGTTGTGAGCCGCCAAAACGAGTCCCGTTGAATAAAAGGGATCATACATGTTGGCAGCCTCCCCAATGACATACCATTGGTCTTTCGAAATCATCTCCCGGCTGCCGTGGGCCACCTTGGGAAGATATTTGAAATCGAGCACCGTCCCGCTTTCGATCATATTGAAGAGGATACGGTGATTTGCTTTGAGGAATCGGAGGAACTTCTCCCTCGAATTCAATTTCGAACCATCAATGCAATTCTTGTGATGGACCACCCCGATTGAAAGCGCTCGTGACTCTTTCTCAATCGGAATCATCCAAACCCAGTGGCCGTATCCGAACCAGTGATTCGTCCCGTAGTAATGACTCGCTGAGCCGTTCGTTTCTTCGCGACGGGTCTGAAACAGATCTCTGTCGATGTCATCCACCCGAAGCCAGGCCGAGCCTGTTTCCAGCCCCACCAGCTCATCTTTATCCCGGACCACATTGTCCAGTTTCCGCCCGATGAGGAATTTTCGTCCCGCCGCATCAACGAGATGGCGGCCCGAAAACTTCGTCGCCCCGCTTTTGGTTTTCACCAGAACCTCGTGAGGCTCAGATGCGGCTCCGATGGTGAGATCCTTCACTTTGCCCTGAATAAACTCCACTCCCATCTCCACGCACATCTGCAACAGGTCCGCCTCAAATTTCGCACGGTTGATCTGGTAGCTGGGCAAATCCGGACTGCCGTTTGTCCAGATATGGTGGTAATCGTGGATCGTGTCTGTTTTCCCGATTTTCTTCGGCCAATGGAAATTCAAACCGTATTTGGGAGGATGGTTCTCAATCAGATACTCGTGTAATTCCAACTCGCGATACAGAAACATCGCGCTGATCTCCACCAGGGACTCCCCGACCTTCAAGTCGCGGGCCGCCTGATCCATCCCCTTCGGATCAATCAATCCCACGCGGAGCCCCGGCACTTTCAGCATCAAATGCCTCGCCTGACAAAGCCCTGCGAAACCAGCCCCCATGATGAGGACGTCGAAAGACCGATTACTGCCTTCTTCACTGGACATACTTATATCTCGGGGAAACAGAGGGATTTTCAAACCCTATCGACTTCAGGTTACGACTTCAACCCTGAACGAGGTCAAGAGACCGGGTGAGGAACCACAGCCCCGATGCGACGGATACGCATTTCCAAAAGGGTCCCATTTAATGTCCCTGACGCGCATCCCCCCAAACACTCTCCTTTAATTTTCTACACGCTAAACTGAATGAATGGCGCCCAACGTCACGAGATAACAACGCACAGCTGCATCTCTAACACAAACCCGGAAAGGCTCTTGGAACTGGATCGAGCCCAATCATCTCCACAGGTTGCCATTACAGAAAAGGTTAACGAACTCTAATTGGCACCCTCTCAACACGCCCCCGGAAAAACCCGAAAAGTAAATGAACCTTTTTACACAAAAAAGCTCGTTTATGTTACGATTTCTTCATATTAAAGAAACCATTACTATCCGTGGGACTGCTTCAGCCCGCTCTCAACCAAAAACACGAGCCAAAACCATGGGCGGCAAAGCCAAAGCGTATCTAAAAGGGAAGTCGAACCCAATGGATGTTCACAGTTCTCGAAAACTGTATTTTAAAGTACTGCACAAAGACCCCTACGGATTAGAAAACAAGAGCTACGATTGGTCTGGAGAGGATAAATTCGTCGCCTGGGTGCTTCCCCTGATGGTAGTCGGGTGTATCGGAGTATGGGTTTCTCAGTCAATGGGATGGCTAGGGAGCGTGAGTGCATACTCATACGCCCTCTTTTTCACGTGGATTGGGGTGGAGCTTGCCGGCAAATACCTTTTCTCCAGTGCGATTCTGAAATTTAACATAAAGATCAATTACATCCGGAAATTGGCTCTTCGCCCCTGGAGAAAACTGAAGACATATGTGATCCCGCTGCTGCTTAGCGGGGCATTCGGACTCGAGCAGGCATCCACTTCTGCCATTGCCGGGGTTCTCATTTTCTTCTTTCTGGATATTCTGAAAACGATTTTTACCGAATGGAATCAAATACGACGCAGGGTTCCAATTCTTAAGCACGCCTTCCTCTCATGGGACCGAATAGAAGACAGACCATACACCCTTAGATACGACATTCTGGAAGATATCTTCCGGTTTATTGTCTACCTCCCCTTTATCTGTATTTTCGGGAAAGCATCTCTGCTGGTCATGATTCCGAATCTGATCAATGAATTCGGAGATGGGCTGGCAGAGCCAGTTGGTATTCGTTTTGGTAAGCACAAATACCGGTGTCGCTCTCTCTACTACCGGGGAAAGTTCTGGAACGGAAACTTCGAACGGAGTCTGGAAGGTAGCGCGATGGTCTTTATCGTATCTGCCATTGTTATGATTATGTACGCCGGATATTTTACTGCCCCTCAATTCTGGATTCTTCTTGTGACAATGCCGATCCTAATGACGCTGGCCGAAGCGATAAGTCCCCATACCAACGATGGTCCAATGCTGGCTCTTGTTGGGTGTTCGACTATATGGGCCGTAACGGCACTTGTGTAGGAGTTCTCCTGCCCGGGAAAATCAGAACACCGGAGAATTGGGGCATTCGGCAACCTTTGATGCTCTCTTCTCGCTCTATCAGGACTGCGGCTTTTCCACAAGTTGGAGTTCATGCCTTCGATTTCCCTCGAGGCTGGCCCTCCTCTCGCAAAGAAACAATACGAGGAGAAAACCGATATATAGATACCCCATGTGTGCCAGCACTCGCCTATTACGAACTTTCGTTTCTTCGTAGTTCGTTTTCAAAAGCTCCCCTTCTTTCGATATCCCGTTGATTTCAGTGCTCTCTAGAACGAGCACACCTGCGATTTCATCCGGCCCAATCGCACTGTCAATTTCGGCATTCGCCATCAAAGGAAAGGTGCCCATTAGAACAGTCAAAACTAAAGCTGCGAATTTCGAACACCTGGACCTCATTGTAAACGCAATTGGCGGCAAAACTTCAAGGGAGTACCATCAAAGTATAAACACTTTTTGACAATTTACAATATTTATTATAATTTTCATAATGAAAGCTGCCTTATGATCTCGAAATTCCTCCTCCCTTCTTTCAGTTTTCTTCTTCTCTTTCTGTTTGGATGCGCCGACTCAGGATCGCCGAATGGGACTGAAACTTCCGAGTCTGTCGGTTCGAATCCAAATTCTGATGTAATCGTTTTCGGAGCCTATACTGCTGACAAAGCTTCAGACGTGGTTGAAGAATTCGCACCAACAATCAATTGGCTCGAGTCTGAAGTCAGTGCGATTTTAGGCAGACCAATTGAAATACGGATGAAGATAGCGAACAGCTATCTTGCGGGGATTTCAGATATCGCCATTGGCAAAGCTCATTTCTCCCGCCTTGGGCCTGCCTCTTACATCCACGCTGCCGACGAAAACCCGGGGCTGGAAATTCTTGCAATGGAGTCCAAGAAGGGGGAACGCACTTTCAAAGGTTTGATTGTTGTCCACAAGGACTCATCCATTAAGAACCTGGCCGATCTCCGGGGAAAATCCTTCGCCTTCGGATCCCCTCTATCCACGATTGGTCGCTACCTCGTACAAGACCTTCTGATTTCAAACGACATCTACTCCTCCGATCTCTCCAATTTCGCCTATCTGGGCAGGCACGACAGTGTAGGCATGGCCGTAGCAGCGGAAGCATTCGATGCCGGGGCGCTCAAATCGAGTTCTTTCAAAGCCCTTATCAAAGAAGGTTATCCAGTGAAGCAATTGCTTTCCTTTGACAACGTGACGAAGCCCTGGGTTGCCCACCCGAATCTCGATCCCGAAATTTTTTCAGCAATCAGGCAAGCCATGCTCAACATCCGTCCGGAGCAGGCAAAAGTACTCGACATCGACGGCTTTCTTGAATCGGGGCCTGAGTACTACGACAACATCGGGGAGGCCATGAAACGAGCGAAGCATTTCGATGATACCGCCAAGATAACTTCACAGTAGCACAACACTCAGCCCCGGCCGGATAAAGAATCTTCGAGCATAAAATCACAGATGGCCCCATTCGTTCGCAGAAGATTGCAGCGTTTTTCACTACGCGCTCAGTCTATCATCCTTGTGGTGACAATGGGAATATTACTCTGCATTGGTATTTCGATTTTTGTTTACCAACGGGATCTACGGAAAATATCCAAACGGGTTGAAGTTCTCAGTCAAAACCAAACCGACTTGATCAAACACTTATCGATCGAATCAATCCTGGCAGAAGATCGCCCCGCCTTGCAGACTACAGTGGAGGGACTTGCAAGTCTCAATCTTGGCATCGACAAGGTGGTTATAACGAATTTCAACGACGAAGTGCTTGCGTCATGGACCGCAGAAAACTTTCAAAGAGGCGATCATTATAAAACTCAAACTCCCATAAACTATTTGGGACAACACTTCGGAGAGATCTATCTGGAGTGGAACCGAAAGGCGCTCGTTGCTCCAATGAAGGCACGAACCGCCGAAATCGTTCGAGTTATCGTTACTTCTATTTTTGGTATCGGAATCTGCCTTGTCCTTTTCGTGGAGATCTTTTTCGTTCGCCCGCTAGCCCTACTGGAAAAGAAGGTGGAAAACGTCTTCGGAAAATCTGACATCGAAATTCCCCCCCACCAATTTTGCTCCAGAGAACTTACTCATTTGGATGAAAGCCTCGTTGCTGCCGGACGTGCGATTCGTGAACGGGAACGTAGAGAAGCGCAACTCAGAGAGGAAAAAGCCCGAACCAAGGCAGCGGAGGCAGCTGCAGCGGCCCGCGCCGAGTTTCTTTCTCTCATGAGTCACGAGATTCGAACCCCCCTGGGGGCAATATTGGGGTTTGCCGACCTGCTTGATTCATCCGAAATCAGTGGGGACGAACGTGAATTTGTCGGTCATATTCGCGAAAGCGGTTCTTTCCTTCTTCAGATTCTCAATGATATCCTGGACCTGTCCAAGATCGAGGCAGATGGAATTCAATTGGAAAAAGTTCCCTTCCTTCCTGCTTCCGTTTTACAAAATGTAGCCCTGATGCTTCAGGATCAGGCAAAGTCGAAAGACATAAGCTTCGAAGTCTTGACTGATTTTGAAGAAGATCTGCTGGTTGAAGGAGACCCCCTGCGCTTGAAGCAGGTCATTTTAAACCTTGCCGGAAATGGAGTTAAATTCACGGATCACGGTAATGTAGTGGTCTCGGGAGAATTGCTTTCCCGAAAACAAGGTCGAAGTGATGAAGTTGCTATAAAATTCTCCGTCAAAGATTCCGGGATAGGGATGTCGCCGGAATGTGTAGAGCAAATTTTTGAGCCCTTCTCTCAAGCAGACGCATCAATTACCCGGAAGTACGGTGGAACGGGGTTGGGAGTCTCAATATCCCACAGGCTGGTTTCACTGATGGGAGGCCATCTTGAGGTTGAAAGCGAGGAGGAAGTTGGATCCGATTTCCATTTCGTCCTGCAATTTCCCGTTTCCGAACGTTCCGTGTTGGAAGTAAATACAACCGAAAGTGGTGGTGAGGTTCAACTGATTCACGAGTCACAAGGTCGTCGCATTCTCGTAGCGGAAGACGACCCTTCCAATCAAAGCATGGTGAAGAAAGTCCTTACTCGAATGGGACATGAGGTAGTTTTTGCAGACAATGGAAGAGACTGCATGGAACTCCTGAAAAGCAATCGGGCCTTTGATGTGTTATTCCTCGACTTACGAATGCCGGAAATCGACGGTCTTGAAGCGCTTCGTCGAATTCGAGACGGCGAATGCGGAGTTGAAGCGTCCACGATGCCAATTTCGATGATGTCTGCAGACGTTTTATCTCAGGATGAAGCAAGAGAAAGCGGTGCTGACGACTTCATCGTCAAGCCAATCGGTTTCGACAAGGTGCAACAGTTTCTCGGTTGCAGCAGCCAGAGCAATTCCCCACGTGTTTTGCTACCGGATACTTCTGCCGATAACAGACATTGGCCGAATAATAATTCGAGCAACGGCTCGAAAGAGCAGGGGAAATGGGTGATGATTGTAGACGATAATCCCGCGGTTCGGCAAATGATCGAAAAGTTTCTGGCCCGATGGGGGTATCGCACAGGTATAGCTGTTGATGGAGAAGACTGTCTTCAACAACTGGCTAACCATCCATATGACGCCGTGATTTCTGACTTAAGGATGCCCGGTATGGACGGGGTAACTTTAATCAATAAGATTCGAGAGGGTGATGCAGGAGATGACTACCGCGAAGTATCAGTCGCCTTGATGACTGCCGAACAGATGACTGATAAAGAGGCCCAAGATGCTCAGGCAGATGTCTACATCCCAAAACCTATCCCCATGGACCGCCTGAAAGATTTTCTTCAATCAATGCCATCGGATCCCGTTTCGCTCGCAAGCTAAACAAAAGCTCGCTTCTCTTCCGGGCCTGATAGACTGCTACGGCACAACCGGCTTCAACTCATTCCCCTCCGCATCGACCGGATATACTGCTTCGTGTAGCTGCAACTGCGACGTCAGTCCGACCATCATTCGCTGAAGCGTTTCCGACTCGGAAGCTGCAAGGTTTTTCTGCTCGTAAGGATCCTCAGCGAGATTGAAAAGTTCGTAGTTTCCACCTTCAAACTGAATAAACCCACCAGTAGTGGGAATGTCAGGAAGAGTATGGTAAACCACTTTCCAGTCCCCGTCACGCCAGCTCGTCCAGTAGTTGCTGCGATGCTTACCGTGCGGATAATGCATCAAAAACTGGTTCGGGCGCGCACTGTCGGCTTTACCGGTTAGCAGCGTCTGCATAACCTTTCCGTCAACGCGATGATCCGCCGGAGCTTTTGCCCCTGTCAATTCCAGCAAGGTCGGAAACAAATCTGTGACCGACGCTACCTGCCCCTGAATGGCTCCCTGCGGTATAGGCAGCTTCTTCTGCCACTCATTCTCTGCGTTCGGCTTCGCCCAGGCCGCAATAAACGGGACCCTCATCCCGCCCTCGTAGTGGGCTCCTTTTTTGCCGCGTAGCGGCGCGGAACAGGCAACCTCGTGCTGGTCACCGATAGGTGCGTCAGAACCGTTGTCGCCGAGGAAGAACACAAGAGTGTCCTCTGCAACGCCCAGCTGCTCGAACGCGTCGAGCATATCGCCCAACGACTTATCCATACCTTCAATCAGAGTGGAAAAGGCTTTGGCATTTTTCGGAAAATCCGAGTCCTCATAGTGGTCGGCAAAACGCGGATCCGATTCGAACGGTGCGTGCACTGCGTAGTGGGAAAAGTAGAGATAGAACGGGCTCCCTGAAGCAACCGTTTGAGCAACGTTCTTTTTCGCTTCAATCGTGAGCGCCTCTGTCAAAAAGGTGTCCGTTCCGTGGTATGCATCCAGATGCGGCACCGCGCTGCGCTCGCGATTCGTGCCGTTGCCATAGTTCTTTTCCCCGTAAAAACTGCCCGGGGCCCCGACAGATCGGCCGGCGATGTTGACATCAAACCCAAGATTCGCCGGGTCCGCCCCCGGAAAATCCTTCGGTCCGAAATGTCCTTTGCCTACATGTATCGTGCGGTAACCGCTTTCTTTCAAAACTCCCGGCAAGGTCACATCACCAAATGAGAGACCTTCCCAGTCCCAGCTCGGCGGCCCATTCTCACCTGCATTATTCTGCCAGGGATTGATCCAGTTCGTCGCCCGGTGACGCGCTGCATTCTGCCCCGTCATAATCGAGATCCGCGTCGGTGAACAAACGCTCATGGCATAGAACTGATTGAAACGAATCCCCTGTCCCGCGAGACGTTCCATTGAGGGAGTCCGGTAGTGTTCGTTTAAAGGAAATTTCTTCGGATCTCCGTTCTCGTCAGTGAGAAACGGAACCGACGTATCCATGATTCCCATATCATCCACGAGAAAAACCATGATGTTCGGCAACTTCGAGTCAGCCAATGCGGAAACCGCAACAGAAAGGACGAGGGCAACGAAAAACGTCTTCATTCGAAAACCTTAGCAACCGACCGCTTTCTGTCGCTCGACGAATCCGGTGCAATCGCGTGAGGTAAAACGCGATTCAAACATTGCCCCGATTCCAAAACCGTGAGAAAACGAAAGCACCTAACCCTGTCATGGCGGACACCTGACAGGGTCCGCTCACGAACGCAACCCTGTCCGGTCCATGAAGAAAGCCTGCCTGACCATTGCCCTTTTCTCCACATTCCTGGCGAACTCATTCGGGGGCGGGACGAAAGAAAAGCCCAACATTGTATTTATCCTGACAGACAACCACGGGGCCTGGACACTCGGCTGCTACGGCAACCCTGACATCCAGACACCGAATCTCGACCGGATGGCGGAAGGAGGCATGCAATTCATGAAAAGCCTCTCTACCAATCCAGTTTGTTCCCCGACGCGGGCAAGCTACCTCACCGGACTGATGCCCTCCCAGCACGGCGTTCATTCTTTCATTCCTCAACACGCCATGATGGGCGATGAGGCCTACTACACCCTGGAAGAATTTGAAACGCTTCCCGAAATTCTTCACGACGAAGGATACGTCTGCGGCCTCTCCGGCAAATGGCATCTCGGATCCAATATGGAACCGCAGGACGGATTCAGCTACTGGGCAACGATGCCGCGCGGTGGAACCAGCAGCCTCTACAACGATCCCGTTATTCTCGACGGTGAGTTGATCGACAAATCGCCGAAATACATGACCGATCTCTGGACGGAACGTGGCATTGATTTCATCGAGCAAAACAAAGACGGTGAAAAGCCCTTCTTTCTCTTTCTTTCCTATAACGGCCCCTACTGCCTGAGCCGCCTCCTCCTCCGCCCTGCAAAGAACCGCTGGGCAGGGTACTACGCCGACAAATATCTCCCTTCGTTTCCACGCGACACCGCGCATCCCTGGCAATACTCGAACCTGGACTATCACAACAACATTGTCAGCATTCGGCGCGTCGCGGCTGAAGTCAGCGGAGTGGACGATGGCGTCGGGGAAATTCTTGCAACACTCGAAAAACACGAACTCGATGAGAACACCATCGTGGTTTTCACCGGTGACCAGGGCTGGATGGGAGGACACAACGGCTTCTTCGGTATGGGCGACCACACCAAACCGATGACACTTCATGACATGATGATGCAAGTACCCCTGATCTGCTACCAACCCGGTCGTATCCCCGCCGGCAAGAGCGAAGCTCTCGTGACCAACTGCGATTTTCTCCCTACCATGCTGGAACATGTCGGACTGGATAACCGGATCCCCGGAAAGCCTGAACTCCCGGGCACCAGCTATGCCCCGGTCCTTCGGGGGGAGGACTTCAAAGGACAGGAGGAAGTTTATTTTGAAATGGAGAGCTGTCGATCCGTCCGCGGACAACGGTGGAAATACATCGAAAGGCGCTCCCCGGACGGGCCGGGAGAACTCTACGATCTCGAGATCGACCCGATGGAACGCGTCAACCTGTTCAACCAGAAGGGCTACGAAGAAATTCAGAAAGAAATGGCGGGCAAGCTCTACGCCTACTTCGAGAAATACGCGGATCCCGAATACGATATCTGGAACGGAGGGCGCTCAAAAGCCCGCCGCCACCATGCCCCGAAAGATCACCCGGATTACCGCGAGCCGAAACCACGGCCATGGAAAGCAGAAGTCGAGAAAGGCAAAATATACGCAAAATGATCCGTTTCGGCATAGCAGATGCCGTCAACACGTCGTAAAGAACAGACTATGAAAGTTTCCTTTGCCATTCTCACCGCCGCCGCGCTTTTGACGACTCAAACACATGCTGACTGGGTCGAGGATGCCGTCAAACAGATCCGCGCCGACTTCAACGCAACAGAGAGTGCGAACCTGACGAAGAAACACATCAAGCTTGACGACGGCCCCGAAATTGCCGAACTCACGAAATACTACAAGGGAGACTCCCTCGTCAAAATGGTCTTCACCAGCGGGGGGGATCACGGTGCCGCGACGGATCAATACTATTTCAAAAACGGTCAGCTCTATTTCATCTACCAGAGCCAGGGTTACTGGTCTTTTGACCCGAACGGCCCCGAGGGGACGACCATCGATACCGCCCGCGAGCAACGCATCTACTTCTCCGGGAACAAAGTCATCCGCCATCTCGTTAAAGAAGTCTCGAGTCGCGACGGGAACGCGATTCCCAAACTGCTCGCGAAAGCACCCAACAAGCCCACCAACGATCCGGAGGCAGCCATGGGATTGAGCAACGCGGGCTATCGTCTGCTCAGCGTAAACAGTCAGAATCAGCTTGAGGCGTATCTGTATCAGGAGTGAAAAGCGTCTGGAGGTTGCAGGCGGACAAAAACGAAAAAACGCTATTCTTCGATTTCGCCAAGCAGCTTCCGGAAGTTTGCCCCCAGGATTTCGAACTTTTCCTCTTCGGTAATATCCGCAGCGGTCACTTTCGACAACTCGGTTCCGAGTGATCGCGACGGCAAATGGCTGCCGAAGATAATTCGGGCAGCCCCAAGCTCGCGAACCGCCATTTCTATAAACCCGGCCGTTGCGTCGAATCCGGAAGTTTCGATGAAAATGTTCGGATGGTCCGCTACCGCGCGAATACCTCTCTCCCACTCCCCTCCCGCGTGTGCACAGACAAAGGGATAATCCGGAAACTTTTGCGCCAACTCCACCAGTTCCGAAGGAGTCGACATCCCCGGCTTCGGCTTTCCTCCCGTAACAAACCAGGTGTGTTGCATGATTACGCCGCCAAGCTCTACAACCCTTTCGACCAGAGGAAGAAAGTTCCGGTGAGTGCAACAAAGGGCCCCCGGCCCTCCCCCGGGAAAATAAACGCCCTGCATCGGCCCGTCCCGAAGCCAGCGATTCAGAGCCTCCAGAGATGCTGTCTTATCATTTGCGTTCAACTGAATCATTCCGAGCATTCGTCCCGGCCAATGATCAAACGGC
The DNA here is from genome assembly GCA_022361255.1 of Verrucomicrobiales bacterium. Lineage (GTDB taxonomy): Bacteria > Verrucomicrobiota > Verrucomicrobiia > Verrucomicrobiales > DEV007 > Arctic95D-9. The sequence continues at coordinate 1,587 of JAKSBG010000466.1, read as the reverse complement.
TTTAAAACGAGTTCAGGCTTTTCACGAAGCAATCTCTCCAGCCCGGAATCACTGGTCGTCCCGATCCCGACATGAGGAAAAAAGCAACATTTCTCAAACTGACCCAGATCCAATGCGGAGCGCTTTGCTCGATCCATGTCAGCGAGGAGCGCTGAAACTCCGTCCTTGCCGGGATGCCCGTGAGAGGGCGTGAAATAGGAATCCCAAATCCGATACCGCTTCATTTGCTCGCGTCCCGGCAGCCCGTATGAGATGTCTGAAAGTTGCATGGGTTTCAGGGATTCATCCGTTCCGAGTTTTCTCTCAGCACCGAACGCAATGTATCGAATCCGAGATTGGATTCGTGAACACGAATCAGCGCTGCCTCTGGAATCAAAAACGGGGAGTGACTGCCGTAAACTACGCGCTCAGGAGATGTTCCGGCCAGCAGCGACGCCACTCCGTCCACAGAATCTGCCCGGGCAGTATCAAAAAACAAACCCGGCAGGTCTTTCAAGGCAGCTAGCTGCGATACGCCCGGGCGAAGATTCAGCAACTGGATTCTAACATCCGGCACTGCCCTCATCAGGTCCGGAAGCTTTCGCAAGTCTGCATCCGGAGCCGCGATCTGTTCCGGTTGCGTTCGCGAATCTTCCAGTGTCACCACCACTTGTAAAAACGTTCCGGACTCTGCGGCCCGCAAAAACAGACGCTTCACTGCGGGATGATCGAGAGAGTATTGATGGAGGTTGGGAAACAGCCGCAGGCCCGGCATTTGAAGCCCGGATACGCACGCATCGAAATCCCTCTCCCACCCCCGACGGGATGGATCCACCGTCCCCACCGGAATCAATTCCGGGTAGGTGTCACATTCCCGGTGAAGCCTCGCATTCGCCTCCCCGAGGTCGCGATGAAAGCAGCACTCAAAGCTACCCGCCCAGGCAGTGGTCACATGCAGCGACCGCAGTTTCTCCACGAGGAGCGATGTTTCATCGAGCGGAAGCCGCCTGAAAGGCCATCGAAACAAACTGACATTTGAATCAAGAATCCCTTCGAATCCTTCCCCCGCTTTCGCTATCACGGCTGGAAGAAACATTGCCGCGGAACCGGCCGTCGCGGTATGGAGCAGTTGACGCCGCTTCATTAAAAACTCAGGCCAGAATTTCCTCCACAACCCGGGGCGGCTCAAACCCGACGAGGCGTTCCTCCAAACCACTGCGCTCGAAGAACAACTTCTGATGATCCAACCCTAACGCATGTAGAACCGTAGCGTGAAAATCATGCACGCTGACAGGATTTTCGACAACTGAGTGCCCGAAATCATCGGTCTTCCCATAGGTCAGCCCGCCCCTGATCCCTCCGCCGGCCATCCAGGTGGAAAAGGCCTGCATGTTGTGATCGCGTCCCGTGTAGACCCCGCCCACACTCTGCGTGGTCGGCGTGCGGCCGAATTCGCCACCCCAAATCACCAGTGTGGAATCGAGCAGCCCGCGCTGCTTCAGATCCCGTAGCAGACCGGCAACCGGCTTGTCCGTTCGGCGACAAATCGCCCGATGGTTGTCCCCGAGATCCGCATGACTGTCCCAGGGTTGCTCCTCCAGAAAAATT
>JAKSBG010000393.1 GCA_022361255.1 Verrucomicrobiales bacterium | reverse complement strand
CGTGTTTTCGAGGTCAATGTCTTCCGAACGCTGGAGTTGATCCAGGGCTTTGCCAAAGCCTTCGTGGCACGCGGCCATGGCAAGATTATCCCGACCTCCTCCATTGCGGGGTTTTTCACCTTTGACTATCTGGCTCCCTACTGCGCGTCGAAGCACGCTCTCGAGGCGGTGATGCAGACGCTCTACAACGAGCTGAAAGGCACCGGAGTGCAAGTGGCGACCATCAATCCGGGGCCCTTTCGGACCGGCTTCAACGATCGGATGTATGACACTCTTGATCAGTGGTACGACCCGGAGACGAATTTCACGGAGGAGAAACCGATCCGTGACGTGCAGCAACTCTTTGCCGGCCCGGACCTGCAGCTCGATCCGGAAAGCATGATTGAATTCATGATTGAAAAGATTCCGGCGGACCAACACCCCTTTCGGAATGTCCATCCCGTAGGAGCGATCGAAGACACGAACGCCTACCAGAAGAGCATCTATGAATGGGAGACCTCTCCCGAGCAAGCCAAAGAAAAGTAAGACCAATCCATTTATCCCATGAAAAAGATCTTCCATATCAATGCCCATGAGGAGTACGAGTTTTCTCCCGGAAAACTCAATGCCTCGCTTTCGGAAAAGGCGAAAGAACACTTTTCGTCCAGAGGCTACGAAGTGCGATCGACCACGATGAAGGACGACTACGACATCGATGAAGAAATCGCGAAACACCAGTGGGCCGATGTCGTGTTTTTACAGAGCCCCGTCAACTGGATGGGGGTTCCCTGGTCGTTCAAGAAATACATGGACTATGTCTACTCCTTCGGAATGGACGGCCGTCTTTGCAACGGCGACGGACGCACCCGGGAAGATGCCTCCCGACAGTATGGAACCGGCGGAACGCTCGAGGGGAAGAAATACATGCTCTCCCTGACACTCAATGCGCCGGAACATTCGTTCGCGGATCCCGGCCAGACATTTTTTGGCGGCAAAACCGTCGATGACCTCTTCTGGCCGATGCACCTCAATTTCAAATTCTTCGGTATGGAACCTCTGGAGACCTTCGCTTCCTTCGATGTGATGAAAAACCCCACGATCGAGGAAGACTTCGCCCGGTTCGCCCGCCATCTGGAGAGGAACTTCCCCGGCATCTAGGGTGCTTCCAGGGAGCACTCTATCGTATCTTTCTCGACAATCATTCAATCCAACAACCCACAAACCATGCCCCAGCCAGACGTCAAGAAACTCGACACCGACGACGCCTTTCCTGCGCTCGAACTCGATCTGATCGGCGGAGGAAAGAAATCCCTTCCCTCCGACGAATGGACTCTCCTCCTCCTCTATCGCGGATACTGGTGACCTTTCTGTCGTCAGCAGTTGGCTGACTTCCAGGAAAAGATCGCCCGCTTCACCGAGCAGAACGTCGCCGTGGTCGCCGCGTCGACGGAGACGCTGGAAGAATCGACCAAGACCGTGGAGAAAGGGAAACTCAGCTACCCGGTTGGATACGGCTTGGACGCGAAAGAGTTCGCTTCCCGCTACGGAGCCTTCTACTCCGACGACGGAACCTATTTGCACGCGACCGGTTTCCTCCTCGATCCCGATGGCGTCGTGGACATCGCCGTTTACAGCAGCGGTGCGATCGGACGATTCACGGCGGACGATGCACTGCAGATTCTCGAGTATCGATTGAAGACGGACGAGTAGCCGATTGATTTCACCATGCCAGCGAACAACCAGCAACCGCTACAGTATCACGCTCATCACCGCCACGCGACCTGGCTCGAGTTGTTTTTCGACCTCGTCTTCGTGGTGGTGGTTTCCAAGGTAACCCACCTGCTCGCCCACACCCATCACGGCCACCTCGAAGACGGCATCTGGTGGAAGTTTCCACTGATGCTTCTCCCCATCTGGTGGATCTGGATGATCCACACCCTCTGGGCCAACCTCTACGATCGCGATCATCAACCGCACCGCGCGACAACGCTGCTGGTCATGCTGCAGATGATCGTGCTTTCGACCGTGCTGACGACGGACTGGGAAGCGATCTATCCGATCTTCAACATCTGTTACTTCGCCCTGCGGATCACGGTGGCGGCGCTTTATTTCGCGGGACGAAAAAGCCACCCGGAACATGAGAGTTTCGCCACCCGGCGCGGTGCCGGAATGGTAGTCGCCGCGCTCATCAGCCTGAGTTCATTTCTGTTTCCGGAGCCTTGGCGTTATGTCGTCTTCTACCTCGGCCTCGCAATCGACATTCTCCTTCCCATTTTCCAGCAGCGAAGAAGCAAAGGACCCGGGGTGCACGGCGAACATCTTGTCGAGCGTATGGGATTGCTCATCATTATCCTGATGGGCGAATCCATCATCAGCCTGTCCGCCGGGTTGAGCAAAATCGAATGGACCGGTCAAACCATCACCGCCGGACTGACTGGCGCGATTCTCATCGGCGCGGCGTGGTGGATCTATTTCGACAGCTATCACCAGTTGGAGAAGACCGAGGGCGAGCCCTGCAGCGGTTTCGTTCTCGCTTACCCGCACTTTTTCACCTGCCTCGGGCTATCGGTCATCGCCAATGTGATCTATCACGCGATCCATTCCGACCTCGACCGCCACAGCTACCAAATCATGGCGATCGCCGGCATGGTCATCTTTTACCTCGGCAAACAGATTCCCTACTACGTGAAGTTTCCCTTCGTCAGAAGCAACATCTGGATCAATTCGTCGATCACCCTGGCGATCTGTGTCGCGTCGCTGTTTCTCCCTGACAAGCCCACCATCCTGATCGAGCTTACGGTTGCGCTGCTGGTCTACGTGCTGACCAATTTCCTGACAACGATTCAGAAGCTCCGCTCTGTGAGCCTCGAATGAGATGCTCAGACTCAATCAGAAAATATCAATGCCCACACACTTTAAACTACCGATGACGACGCCCTCGATTTCGACCGCAACTCTGGCCGTCGCTTCGCTCGCGTATAGCTGCGTCGTCAACGGCGCCGCGCGAGCTGCGGAGGAAAATGCGCGCGGGAGTGCCACTGACACCGAAGAGTCTGTTGTTCTGCTCGAAGATACCGGCTTCGCCGAAGGTTTCGGCGCCGCTTTTATCTATGGAAGTGAATACACCGGAGGGCGGCGCCCGCCGATCGGCCGGGTGACCGCCTACCGAGACATTTCGCCCTGGCAGATTCACCTGATTCCGGACGGACCGGTGAAAAGGGTCGGGGTCAAGACACATCCGTGGGATTTCCAGGAGGGGCTGCATCACAACTTCACTGACTCGCGAGGCAAACATGTCCGTGAATTGCATGCCCACCGACTCGTGGTGAATCACGTCGTCGAAGTGAATACGCCGGAGAAACTGCAGTTCGCCCAGTTCAATAACTACGGCCTGCCAAAGGGGCATCCTGATCGGGGCAGGAAACTGGTCAAGCGGGTCACCACGGACCGCGAAGGAACCCTGACGATCTTCTACAATTCAAAGAACGAGATTCGGAACAAGGCCACTGGTCACTCCGCCCGGTGGGCAAAGGACACCTGGCCGCATTTCCTCGTGAACCAGCGCTTTCTACAACCCGTTTCCCTGGCGGACTTCAACCGAATGGATTTTTCCGTCTCCTACCGGGTCGATAAAATGAACAAGCTGTCGAACTGGCCCAACCATATCAAAGGCGCGGCCCGGTCGGGCATGAACCTGAAATACATGTTTTTCCTTCGCAACCAATCCAACCTCGACCAGAGGCTGTTCGCCGGAATGATGCTCTACACCAGTCGCGAGAAGGCCTGGCAACCCCACCTGGGGGTCGAGCAACACGGCCAGGTTTTCTATCGCGAAAGCGTCGCCCCGGACGGCCAGAACATCCCCGTGCCCGGCGAAACCCGCACGGTAAATCGCGAGATTAAATCCATGCTCGCCGAAGCCCTCCGTCAGGCCCGGGAGAAACAGCCACACCTGTCAGCCAATGTGGACGATTATGCCCTCTACAACTTCAGCATCGGTTTTGAAGGCATGGGACATTGGGAAAGCGAAGCGACCCTATCCGGTCTTTCCTTAACCGGGATGAGAAAATGAAGGCACTGCGTAACTTCTTCCGATGTGAGTATAAAATTGTTAACTGAAAAAAGATGAAGAGTTTGTTCGTAAAAGGTATTTGGGTGATGCTGCTGAGCATCAGTTGCTCGGTCTCGGCTGACAATCTTCTGGTGAACAGCGATTTTTCGGAGGGTCCGGCAACTCCGTCCAAAGCCGGGTTTGATTCCGCGGAAACATTCGATGTGCCGCACTGGAAAAATGCGCCGGGCGGATCGTATGGAACCGCTGCCCGCTCCAACGGGATCAATCAGCGCAACGGAAAGTGGTTCGCCTTTTTTCGGAAAAACTGCGCGGGCGCGGAGCAGCTCACCGAACACCGACTCGGTACAAACGAAACGCTTCAATTCAGTTTCGCCTTTCAACCCGCCAACAGGCCGGCGAGCGGAAAGCAGGTGCTGCTGGCCGAAGTTTTTTATGACGACAACGGCACCCCGAAAAGCATGCTGAGTGGAACCTTCGACACGGATGCGGGGGGCGGAGGTTGGATTCACGACAAATCCCTGCAAGTCGATGCGGAAAAATTCCCGGACGCAGTTGGAAAAACAATCGGTGTTCGTATCGGAATCAATCCAAAATCTTCGATCCCAGACAGCGCGTTTGTCCGTGTAAAAGACCTTTTCCTGGGACTTCCCCAAAACACGCAGGCTGAGCCGGAAAAAGCAGCGGAACCACCGCAGTCCGTGCTGTCGGAAATGAAACCGAAATCTCATGTGTCCAGATTTCCGAATATCGTGCTGATCTATGCCGACGATCTCGGCTACGGCGATTTGAGCTGCTACGGTGCAACGAAGTTAAATACGCCGAACATCGACCGGCTGGCGAAAGAGGGGCGGCTGTTCACGGACGCACATTCGACTTCGGCGGTCTGTACGCCCTCGCGGTATGCACTCCTGACCGGCGAATACCCGTTCCGCATCAACAACTACGGGCCTGTCTTTTGTGAAAACCCTTTGATTATCGACACCAGCAAAACCACGCTGGCGAGCCTGCTCAAACGCAAAAGCTATGCCACCGCCTGCATCGGGAAATGGCATCTTGGATTCGGCAACGAACGCAAGCCGGACTGGAACCGGGATCTGAAGCCGGGGCCGCTGGAAGTCGGCTTCGATTACTTTTACGGCATCCCGGTCGTCAACTCGCACCCGCCTTTTGTCTACGTCGAGAACCACCGTGTCGTCGGGCTCGATCCAGCCGATCCGCTGATCTACCGGCGCGGCGGAAAAACGCACGGAAAACCCTATCCCGAAAAACACGCCGCACCGCCCAAACACATGCCGAGCTTGATCGGCGGGAAGGCGGCGCACGATTTCTATGTTGATGAAAAGAGCGCGGAGCACCTCACCGGAAAGGCACTGCGCTGGATGAATCAACAGAAACAGCCCTTTTTCCTCTATTATGCCAGCCACAACATTCATCATCCCTTTACGCCGCATCCATACTTCCACGGCAAAAGCGAATGCGGGCTGTATGGCGACTTTGTGGAAGAACTCGACTGGTCGGTCGGTGAAATTCTTGCTGCACTGGACAAATTCGGCGTTGCCGATAACACGCTCGTCATTTTTTCAAGCGACAACGGCGGCATGTTCAACCGGGGCGGTAAAGAGGCGATTCGGCAAGGCCACTCGCTGAACGGTGAGCTGAAAGGGCAAAAGTTCGGTGCGTGGGAAGGCGGGCACCGCGTTCCGTTTATCGCCAGGTGGCCGACAAAAATCCCGGCCGGAACCACCTCCGGCGAGCTGATTGCCAATATGGACTTGTTGCCGACGTTTGCCGTCATCAGCGAACAGAAGTTAACAGCGGAAGAGGCCCGTGACGGGACAAACCAACTGCCGCTGTTTCTTGACAATGATGCAACATCAGCACGCAAGGAGTTGGTCCTTATGCCGCATAAGTCGCATCACACTTCGCTGCGTCAGGGGGACTGGGTCTATATTCCAGGTGTTGGTGATGGCGGCTGGATGAAAGGCGAAAAGGGTGATTTGTCGCGCCAGCTCTACAACCTCAAAGAAGATCTGGAGCAGAAAACCAACCGGATCAACGAGTATCCCGAGAAAGCGGAGGCCATGCAGAGGGCATTGCAGGAAATGTTGGACACTGCTGTCCCGAACCCGGAGGCACCGAAAAACACAGAGCCCACAGCGAACTGAATGAGATTCTTCTCCTATTGGTTGCTCGTTCTCGCGGGCACGATCTCCACTTTCGCTGAAGAAGAGCGGGAACAGTCCCCAGTCGATACGGCCTCCGAAACGATCCGCCCAATCGTCCTTGTCGGTCCAGAGGAACTTGCCCGCCTGAAAAAGAACGCCGCATCGAAAAAGCCACCGTTCAGCACTGCGTGGGACAAGCTGCTGGCTGACGCGAACAAAGCACTCACCACCGAATACCCGCCTTACACCGGATCGAACTCGGTCGATTTCGCAGCGGGCGGCGTCGCGGCGGCGGCTGCCGTTCGTGACCTCTGCTTGGTTTACGAAGTCACCGGTGAGGATCGCTACGCTGACAAGGCAACGTCGATCATTGTCTCATGGGCAACCCACGAACCGCAACCGGGCACACAATTAGAGAAGGAACCTTATGCCGGACAGGGACACGGTGCGACCATCGCCGGCCTGGGGTTGAATGTCGGCAGCTTCGCCCGGAGCATGGCCAACGCGTATAGCCTCGCCTGGCCCCATCTCTCCGGAGCCGAGCGCTCCGCGATCAAAGATTGGTTCCTTTTCCTTGCCGCGGAGATCAAGGAAGGCCACGAGGCCTGGATCGACAATGATTACTACGGCAGGCAATACTTCAACAACCACCTCAGCGGTCACAACATGGGT
>JAKSBG010000463.1 GCA_022361255.1 Verrucomicrobiales bacterium | reverse complement strand
GCTGTTCTTCTTCATCGGACTGTTGGAAAGCTCCGGCTATATGGCCCGGGCTGCTTTTCTGATGGATGGATTCATGTCCAAAGTCGGACTCAGCGGAAAGGCCTTCCTCCCCCTGCTCAGTTCCTATGCCTGCGCCATTCCCGGCGTAATGGCAACCCGGACAATCGATTCCGCAAAGGAACGTCTCGTCACCATTTTCGTCGCACCGTGGATGAGCTGTTCCGCGCGATTGCCGGTGTATCTCCTGCTCGTTCCAATGCTTTTGGGCGGAAGCGAGGGCGGGGCTACGCAAGCTCTCGTCTTTCTCGGTATCTATGTGCTTGGAACCCTGACTGCCTTTGTCGTGGCCCGCGTCCTTCGTGGCAAGCTCGGCCCCGATGAGCAGGAAACCCACTTCATGCTCGAACTCCCTCCCTACCGCCTTCCGCAGTGGGGGTATATTTTCCGCCATGTTGTGGACCGCGGCTGGGCCTTTCTTCGCAAAGCCGGGACCGTCATTCTCGCGATCATGATCCTGCTCTGGGCGGCAACGACCTACCCGAAACTGGACAGCGAAGATCCCGCAGAAGTTCTCGAGCACACTGTTGTCGGACGAATCAGTAAGGTGATTGAGCCGGTCGTAAAACCGATGGGATTCGACGGCCGAACCGGAACTGCGATTTTGACATCTTTCGCCGCCCGCGAAGTCTTTGTCGGTTCAATGGCGCAACTTTTTCACGTCGAGGAAACGGATGACGAGGAAGGCACGCGCACCAGCATTCGGGAGCATCTCGCCGCCGAAACCTGGCCGGACGGTCGCCCCATGTTCACCATTCCCGCAGTGCTTGCGCTGCTGATTTTTTACATCTACGCCCTGCAGTGTCTGCCGACTTCGGCTGTGGTGGCCCGCGAAGCCGGATCGTGGAAATGGGCGATCGGACAGTTCGTATTCATGACCGTTTTTGCTGCGGTTGCTGCACTGGTTGTGTATCAGGTGGGAATGCTTTTCGTAAAATGAATGTGGAATCTGACTGGCAGACCTGGACCGCCCTGGGCGTTGTCGGAGTGACACTCCTCATTGTTTTGTCCCGCTGTTGCAGGAAGAAATCGGGGGGAGGCTGCAGCAGCTGCGGGCCGGACGGTTGCAACGACGATTCCTGATTCCTGAACTTTCCCCCTCCCTGCAAAGGTCGAGAAAAGAGTCCCCGGTATTCCAAACGGTCTCACCGCTTGTAACAGCTATTGCGTGCTTGTACGGCGATAGTCAGGGACAATGACAAACGGATTGCTCGTTCTGCTTCTTATTTCCACTGCGCTGCTGCTTATCCTTCTGCGCTGGGCACATCGATGCTGGGGGAAAGCGATTCTTGCCACCATTTTTGCTCCGCTCGTGGCAGCACCTCTCGGGATGGTAGCCTATCTCGCCTTTACTTTTTTGCTCCGTATTCTGAATGGAATTCTTGATGTATTCGGATTCGAAATGTCCACGAACGTAATGCACACCGGCGCCGTTGCGCTAACGGTGGCGGGAATGGTCGGGCTGCTGTTTCACTACTGCCGGGAACAGCGCAGCATTGCGAATGTCGAGACCGGTCCGTGGCTCGGCGTGCGTTACAAAGTCGCCGATCCAAAGTTGAACCGAAAGGGACGATTGAAGTGATCCGGTGGGCAGAACTGCATTCGCGGGCATGCGGGAGCATCCCCCTCCACGCTTCGCGTCTTTCGATCTTTCATCGGGCGGCAGCCAGATGGAGGGGCAAGTTCCACCTTGCCCGTTTCTGATGCCGGACGAAAACCTGCCTTCGCAGGCATGCGGGAGCATGCCCCTCCACGCTTCGCGTCTTTCGATCCATCACCGGGCGGCTGCCCGGTGGAGGGGCAAGTTCCACCTTGCCCGTTTCTGATGCCCGACGGAAATCTGCTTTCGCGGGAATACAGGAGCATGCCCCTCCACGCTTCGCGTCTTTTGATTCATCACCGGGCGGCAGCCAGATGGAGGGGCAAGCTCCACCTTGCCCGTTTCTGATGCCGGACGAAAACCTGCTTTCGCGGGCACGCGGGAGCATGCCCCTCCACGCTTCGCGTCTTTCGATCTTTCATCGGGCGGCAGCCAGATGGAGGGGCAAGTTCCACCTTGCCCGTTTGCGCTGACTTCTAAAAACACCAATCACGAATTCCCCCGCAACACCACACCACCTGCATCGACTTCGATCGTGCAGTTGGTTTGGCGGGCAATTTCCCGGAGCACTGTCCCCAACGAAGGATTTACCAAATCAATTTCGACCGGTTTCATCATATCTTCCGGATTAATAAATGGGTCCACACTACCCGCGTTTTCATAGCCAGCCGGTTTTTCAAACCGAACAGACAAACTGCGGTCCCAGATCAGTCCGCTATGACAATTCGCACGAAAGCTTTCGAACAAAACTCTTTGTAGCCTCCAAAAATTCCCGCCCGAGTAGGCAAATCGTGGGAAGTGAACGGATTTCATGTGATTCTGCAATACAGCCGCCTGCCGCTTCCTCCAGGCCGCGTCAGTTGAAAATGGCAAAACCATTTGGAAATACGCCTCAACCAAATCCAGTTGGTCCGGGGCATTTCGAAACACCAGCAGAGAACGGGAAGTGTCATATTCCAGACGATATCCCGGAACGAAAATGATCCCGGAATTTTCCATGTGATCCTTTATCGTCGGTTTGCGCAGCTCATCCGTCTCGACAGGGGCAAACGGATCATCCTCTTTAAATACCTCGTCGTCGTATTTCCCCGCAGCATCAAGAAAGTCACCCGGCAGAAAGTATGCTCTCGTCTCCAGATAGCCTCCGTGGCTCCCCAGCACGGTAAACTCCACTCCGTCAGCCGTCACTCGATACTTCAGTTGCGCAAGAGAAGCGGTGTATCGCAATGCCTCCACCAGCGGAACATTCGCCAACCGCAAGGTGATGGGCGCGTTTTCGATACCCTCCAAAAAATTCTTTTCTCCCTCCAGACGCTCAAATCCGAAAGGATCATCCCCTTTGCTCTGAGGCTTTCGCTTCAACAAAAATTCGTCAAACGCAATTTCCACGCCCTGCCCTTCTTCGTCCAGGCGGACACTCTCGCTCTCGAGGAAAGCCATCGCATCTATCAGCTTCGTATCCGAAAATTCCACCTCAGGAAGGACGATGCTCTTGAGTGTCCTCTCCACTTCCTCAATCGCGATTTGATCGGCCTCCCATTTCTCCCACCGCCACGAATCCACAACTGCTTCCGCCAGCAGCAGATCAACCGGGTAGTGCGTCACCTCCAACTCATTTGTCTCCCGGAGAAATTTCGCACTCGTTCCGTCGGGAAATTCCAGACCGGCAGCAGCCAGCATTTCTTCGGCACTCGACTCGCCGATCAAGCCGGATTCAAACCATCCACCGGGTAACGTGATCTTCTCAGTCGCCTTCGCCTGATCGAGTATCGACGGCGACGTTTCCGCAACGAAGGTAATGGCTTTCCGCGCAACCGTTTCCGCGTCCCCACCGACTTCCGCGTCATCTTCCTCCGGCTTGCCACAACCACTCAAGACAGCGACGGCAAAAACCGCGGCAGACAATCGAGTCAGTTGAAGAAAAGAAAACATGATCCATAGGACATCAAAATCGACCTCCACAACGGATCATTATAGTCTGTTCCGCGACGACCGCTCAAGCATCCTTTCGAAAGAGAACGAGTAGCAGGCAGCATGAAGAAGTATGCTCCTCCATGCCCGCGATATCGAGGAGACGAAAAATCACCCGGCAATGATCTGCTCCAACACATACGGCAGAATTCCGCCTGCATTGTAGTAGTCCACCTCGGCCGGCGTATCGAGTCGCACCTTCAACGGAACTTCAATCGTCGATCCGTCGCTTTTGTGCGCTACCAGTGTTGCTGTCTGCATCGGCTTGAGCTCTCCGGCGATTCCGGTGATGTCGAAAGTCGCATCGTGGAGACTCTCCACTTTTTCAAAGTCAGCTTTGTCAACGAAGTTGAGCGGAAGAACTCCCATGCCGATGAGGTTGGAACGGTGAATCCGCTCGAACGATTTCGTGACTACGGCCTGCACCCCGAGGAGGCGTGTCCCCTTCGCGGCCCAGTCACGGCTGGATCCCATTCCGTAGTCATCGCCTCCAATAACGACGAGTGGAGTGTCCTCCGACTGGTAGGCCATCGAGGCATTGTAAATAAAAGTCGGCGTCGCTCCGGGAAAAGCTTCAATGGCGGTATCGGGAGCCGGCACTTCGCTGTTTCCGAAATACTGCGTGTAGCCTCCCTCAATCCCGGGGCACATCAGGTTTTTGATGCGGACGTTGGCAAAAGTTCCACGAGTCATGACGCGGTCGTTTCCGCGACGGGCTCCGTAGGAATTGAACGAGGCTTTGTCGACACCGTTCTCGAGCAGATACTGACCGGCCGGAGACGTATCCTTAATCGCTCCGGCAGGGGAAATGTGGTCGGTTGTAACAGAATCGCCGAAAATACCGAGCGGTCGGGCGCCAACGATGTCCTCACTTTCCCCTTCTTTGGAATCAAAGAAAGGCGGCGACTGCACATACGTGGATTTTTCATCCCAGGTATAGGTCGCACCGGTGGAGCCGTTGATCTGCCCCCACTTCGGATTCGCCGTGTCGACATTGCCGTAAAGTTTGTTGTACACCTCAGGTTTGAGCGCGGTAGCGAGCTGCTCGCTGACTTCCTCCTGGCTCGGCCAGATGTCGGCGAGAAATACAGGATCCCCGTTCCGGTCATTTCCGATCGGTTCGGTCGTGAGATCGAGATCGACGCGGCCGGCCAGTGCGTAGGCAACAACAAGCGGCGGCGACATGAGGAAATTCCCCCGGATGGCCCCGTGGATACGCGCCTCGAAATTTCGGTTCCCGGAAAGAACGGAGGTGCAGACCAGATCCCCTTCTGTAATCGCGGCTTCAATGGCCGGGTGAAGAGGTCCCGAGTTCCCGATACACGTCGTGCAGCCGTATCCGACCGTTTCGAAGCCAAGCTGATCGAGTTCCTTCTGCAGGTCGGTCGCTTCCAGGTAGTCGGTGACAACGCGGGATCCGGGCCCGAGCGACGTTTTCACGAAGGGAGCGACAGAGAGTCCTTTCTCATTCGCCTTCTTCGCGACGAGTCCTGCCGCCAACATTACGCTCGGGTTCGAGGTATTGGTGCAACTCGTGATCGCAGCAATCAGGATCGATCCGTGACGCAGCTCCGTATTCACATCGATCTCGGTAATCGTTTCCCCTTCGATGAGAGGGTTGTCAAATTCGCCAGCCGGCGAATTGAGGTGCAGCGGCACGGTGACGTCCCGCGCCGACTCATCCATCCCGAAACCGCCGTCCCCGGCAGAGGCGGTGAAAAGCTCATTGAACTTTTCACCGAGAGCCGGGACATCGATCCGGTCCTGCGGACGCTTCGGTCCGGAAACAGCAGGCACGATGCTCGCGAGATCGAGTTCCAGCAGGTCCGTGTAGTCGCACTGCCCTTTTTCGGGAATGCCGAAGAGCTCCTGCGCTTTGAAGTAGTTCTCCACGGTCGTGCAAAGTTCCTCGTCACGCCCGGTGCCGCGCAGGTAATTGATCGTTTCTTCGTCGACAGGGAAAAATCCCATCGTCGCTCCGTATTCCGGCGCCATGTTTGCGATGGTGGCTCTGTCAGGAAGCGAAAGCGCTTTCGCACCGGGGCCGTGAAACTCGACGAACTTCCCGACAACTCCGTGAGCCCGGAGAATCTCAGTGACCCGCAGCGTGAGGTCCGTCGCGGTAACCCCTTCAGCCAACTCGCCGTGAAGATACACGCCCACCACCTCAGGAACCAGAAATGTCACTGGCTGGCCGAGCATCCCTGCCTCCGCTTCAATTCCGCCCACGCCCCATCCGACCACACCGATACCATTGATCATCGTGGTGTGGGAATCGGTTCCGACCAGCGTGTCGGGGTAGTAAACGCCGTCTTTCTCGAGCACGCCTTTGGCGAGGTATTCAAGATTCACCTGATGGACAATTCCGATGCCCGGAGGAACGACCGAGAAAGTATCAAAGGCCTGCTGCCCCCACTTGAGAAATTCGTAGCGCTCGCGGTTGCGTATGAACTCGATTTCCATATTCCGGTCAAGAGCTACACGGGATCCTGCAAAATCCACCTGCACCGAATGGTCGACAACGAGGTCAACCGGAACGAGAGGCTCTACCTTTTCCGCAGGAGCCCCGCGCTCCACCGCGGCATCGCGCATCGCGGCTACATCCACGAGAAGCGGCACACCGGTGAAATCCTGCAAGACGATTCGCGCGACCGTAAAAGGGATTTCGTAGTCACCCGGTGATCCGGCGTTCCAGTTCGCGAGATTTTCGACGTCACCCTCATTCACCTTTCGCCCGTCGACATTTCGCAGGACAGACTCGAGCACAATTCGAATGCTGACCGGAAGGCGATCCAGATTCGGGGCCACCCCGGCATCGCGCAGGGCGGGAAGTGAATAATATTTGCCTTCGGCGCCAGAGCCGGTGGAGAAGGAGCGAACAACGTCTGAATTCATACTGTTGGGACTTGGAGAAATGGCAAAACTCCCTGCGAGACGGGGCATTGCATGTCGGCATCCAACAGGAACTCGCAACAGGGTCGGGTCGCTGACCTGACCCTGTTCACTCAGCAATCAAACAGGGTTTGATGCCGGTCCGCCCGCGGGACCCGTCTCGAAAGAGGATTACCAGTACGGCAGGAAGCACTCGGTTTCAAGGGGCCTTTCTTGCAAAGAGACCAGCAGGAAGAAGGTAAACAGTCCAACCGCATCTCTGAAGAAGAGTCACTCCGTAACAAGATCTTCACCATCCCTGACTAACACAAAAAAGGCCCGGATCGCTCCGGGCCTTTTTTAGAATTCGGAAATCAAAAACTCAGCTCAATTCACCGAGCTTGGCTTTGATAGCGGCGAAATCGGGAAGGTCCCCGGGATTGTCGCTGCTTTCGGAGTACTGAATGACTCCGTCTTTATCGACGATGAAAGCAGAGCGCTTCGGCACCCCGCCCATGTGGAGATTTTTGGCCGGAAGAAAGGCGTCGTAAGCAACATCGTATGCTTTCGCAACTTCGTGCTCATAGTCACTGAGAAGACTGATGCCGATACTCTCCTTCTCCTTCCAGTTCTGCTGGGCGAACGGATTGTCTCCGCTGATACCGAAAACCTTGGCATTCAAGTTTTCGTATTCAGCGAGTTCGCTGGTAACGGAGCAAAATTCCTCGGTGCAGACGCCGGTGAAAGCCATCGGGACAAAAAGGAGAAGAACGTTTCCGTCGCCGAGCTGCTCGCTCAGTTTTACGACTTCGGGCCCGTCGGCTCCGAGTGTCGTCAGTTCGAAATCAGGGGCCTGTGTTCCTGTTGCAAGTGCCATGGTGGTTGGATTTTTGTGGTTGGATTTTAGATGTAGAATATCGGAACCTGACGGTACGGAAACGCTCGGGCTGGTCAAGGTGGATTCGCATCATCACATCGCCAGTCGGAAGCCGGTATGGCAAGTGGAGGAGTCAGGCGTGTTGCCGGTCCTAGCAGAGTTTCGGTACCGGTTGCAATAGGACTCGTGACAGAGAAAGGATCCCCCGCGAATCACCCTCGAGCTGCCGGACTCCGGACCGGTCGGGTTTTCACGCGCACCTCTGACATGCCAGTTTGGACTGAACCAGTCTGCAGTCCACTCCCAGACATTTCCAACACAGTGATAAAGACCGAAATCATTTGCCCGGAAGCTTTTTGCGGGAGCTGTTCCGGAGTAGCCGTCTTCCGCTGTATCTTCGTGGGGAAAAGCCCCCTGCCAGATATTGCAGCGATGCTTCCCCCCGGGCAGGAGTTCGTCGCCCCAGGGGTAGATTTTTTGCTCGAGCCCGCCCCGGGATGCGAATTCCCACTCAGCTTCCGTTGGTAGCCGTTTTCCCACCCATTGCGCATAAGCCACCGCATCATTCCAGGAAACGTGAACGACCGGGTGATCTCCGCGCTTCTTTATATTCGTCCCCGGTCCTCCCGGTTTTCTCCAGTCAGATCTGTCGAGGCGCGCCCACCACGAGGTACCTTCCACCGTGACGAGTTGCACCTGCTTGCGGTGTCCCTTCGGGATTTGATTATGGAATACAAAAGACCAACCGAATTTCTCTGCCTCGGTGACATAGCCGGTCGCTTCGACAAAAGCCGAAAAAGCGTCATTGGTCACGGTGGTGCGATCGATCCAGAAAGGAGCAAGTTTCACCTCCCGAACCGGCCCCTCCCCGTCCGCGGCCCAAACCTCAGGACCTTCCGCCCCCATAAGGAAGGATCCCCCGTCGAGTTGCACCATTCCCTCTTTTGATCCTGCATCCGGGCCCGGGGAAATTTCACAGCATCCGGCGTCGGACGGATCACGTTCACTCGATGGAGCACAACAGGATTTTCCGTCCATGATATCTATTCGGTCGCCGTTGGTAGCGGGATTTTCGTCTCGATGATGAGCTTATCCGTTTCCGTGTAAACGGCTGCAATGGATCCAATGGTTCCTTTTATCGCCTCGAGATCAGGGTCCAGCCGGAAAAAATCCAGAGTAGCATAGCTTTCGACAAACTCCTGAGGGACCTCTCCCTGATCGGTCCTGATATCGAGCACTTTGAATGCCACGGTCCGGGCGCGGAGCTCCGGTTGAAACACAAACTCCCCGTTGAGATACCGGCGCGCTTTCTTGGAGAGTCCCTTTCGCATGGGTTGCGACATTCGAGCGACAAGCCCCTGAGAGGAAATACGCTCAATGTAGGTCTGGCCGCGAAAGTCTTTGAGGTCCTCCAGCGTGGCGATGAGAATGTTCAGCTCCTGCGCCGAGAATTCGAAGCGTTCCGCTTCCTCATTTTCAACCGCCGTCTGAATCGACAGGAGTTTGGCAGTTGCCGTTTCCATCTCGGCGGAACCTGCCTCGACAACCGGGACCTCAACCGGTCCCGTCGAAGTGAATTCGTCAATTTTGCGGTTCTGATAGGATCCCACAACTGTGTAAAGCACGATCAATCCGCCAAACACAATGATGATAGCGGAGAGTATGAAACAACCGGAAGTCGGGGAGGAACGAAGGCCTTCCGGAGATTCCGGACCGGATGAGTCAGTCGACATGCGGACAACCTTCCGCGAAGGGTGCAAAAAGGCAAACGACGGATTTGGCGATGCTCTTCCCGCCATTGACAAGAACCCCGCAGACCGATACAAGCTGTCTCTTCATGAAGCGTATTCTCGGCATCTTTGTTCTTCTTCTGGTCGTCTATCTGGCAACCTGGGTGATGAGTGATGTGATGACCGGGCGGAGGTCATTTCTTTCCGCTTTCAATCAGGAAAACCTGCTCCGCCGCACCGCTCTCTTTGGAATCATCGGGATCGGCGTCGCTTTCGTGATCATCACCGGCGGAATCGACCTTTCGATTGGCTCTGTCGTTTGCCTGGTGGGAGTCGGGTTCCCATGGATGGTCGTCACGAAAGGCATTCCCCTGGCAGTTGCCCTCCCGATCGCATTCGCGGTGTCACTCCTGATCGGTCTCAGCCACGGCTGGCTGATTACAAAAATGCGCCTCCAGCCCTTTGTCGTGACCTTATGCGGATTGCTTCTCTATCGCGGGATCACGAGGGGCCTGACAAATGACCAAACCGCAGGATTCGGAAATGACTTCAAAGAACTCAGGTGGCTGGCCAACGGGGAGATTCCCATCACAAGCGAGTTCGGCCTGCCGGTTCCGGTCCTGATTCTCCTTCTCGTCGCCACGCTTGCAGCGATCCTGCTGAACAAGACGATCTACGGTCGCTATCTGCTCGCCCTCGGGAACAATGAAGAAGCGGCGCGGTTTTCGGGAATCAATACAAACCGGATGACAACTCTGGCGTATGTCATTTGCTCTCTGCTTGCAGGACTCGGCGGATTGCTTTTCGTTCTCGATACCGCTTCGGCCCAGCCCGTTGATTTCGGTAATTTCTACGAACTTTTTGCGATCGCTGCTGCGGTTCTCGGAGGGTGCAGCCTGCGGGGCGGCTCGGGCACAATCATCGGTGTAATCATCGGCACAGCACTGATCCAGCTGCTTCGGAACATGATCACACTGATCGACGAGATTCCTCAGAACATCGAATACGCGGTCATTGGTGCCGTCATTCTCGCGGGAGCGTTTGGAGACGAAATTGCCAAGCGCGTCATCGCAGCGCGCCGGGGTGCGGCCTAGAGTCCGGCACTTTTTTTGCAACCTCCCGGTGGACGGGGTGTTCCATGATTCGAATCAACATTCGAACTATGAAATACCCGACATTTATTTTTACGGTCTGCGCCCTGGCGATCCTGCCGCTCGGCGCGGAGGAAGCGAAAAAGCCCGGTGGCGGCAAAGGAAAGGGAAAAGGCGACGGTTCCTTTTTTAAGCAATTGGACAAGGACGGCGACAAGGCGATCTCAAAAGAGGAAGCCGGAGAGCGCTGGGACAAACTGGGTCGACTCGACAAAAATGAGGACGGCAAAGTGACACTTCAGGAAATGGCGGCAGCCCGCCCCGGCGGTGGCAAGGGTGGTCCCGGCAAGGGCGGACCCGGCAAAGGTGCCCCCGGCGAAATGTTCAAGCGCGCCGACAAAAACGGCGACGGCAAGCTGACCAAAGACGAAGTCCCGGAACAAATCTGGGGACGCATCTCCCGACTCGACAAAGACGAAGACGGCGCCGTTTCCGAAGAGGAAGCCAAAGCGGGTCGCCCTCCCGGCGGCCCCGGAAAAGGCGGTCCCGGAGGAGGCGAATTCCTGAAGCGCGCTGACAAAAACGGGGACGGAAATCTCTCCAAGGATGAGCTACCTGAGCAGGCCTGGGCCCGCATGAGCCGGATGGACAAAAACAACGACGACGTCATCTCCAAAGAGGAGATGCAGGCTGCCTTCGCTGCCATGGGCGGAGGTAAAGGAAAAGGAAAGGGTGGCAAAGGAAAAGGTGGCGCTCAAATGGGCGGTCCCGGGGCTGTCTTCGGCCGCTATGACGAGAACAAAGACGGAAAGATCGGCGAAAGTGAAGTCTCCGCCGAGATGTGGAGCCGACTCCGGAAGGCAGATACCAACGCGGACGGGCTCGTCAGCAAAGAGGAACTGGAAAAGGTGTACGCAGAACGTGAAAAGTATGCACCGAAAGCTGACACGAAGGCAGACGACGCACCTAAGAAAAAGCGTCCCGAGCTGGAAAAGCCTTCCGCATAACGGTGGTAATTTTACCGGACTTTACGAAAGGCTGTTGCGGGAACTCCGCAGCGGCCTTTTTTGTGTTCTCAATGGAGAAACCGAAATGGCCCTACTCGTGGCGCAAAGCTTCCACCGGGTTCATATCCGCGGCCCGGAACGCGGGGTAGATACCGAAGAGAACCCCGATCGCAACTGAAATGGTGAATGCCAGGGTCGGCGCCCAGAACTGAATGATTGTGACCATTTCGGCGAAATGACTCACCAGCAACGGGATCGCAAGGCCTACGCCGACTCCGAGCAATCCGCCGGCACCCGACAGAATAATCGTTTCGATGAGAAACTGGAACACGATGTCTTTTTTCTTCGCCCCGAGAGCGCGACGAATTCCGATTTCGCGGGTTCGCTCCGTCACAGTCGCGAGCATGATATTCATGATTCCGATACCGCCAACAAGGAGAGAAATTGCAGCAATCGATCCGAGCACAATATTGAAAATTTGCTTCGTCCGTTCGGCACGCTGAAGCAAATCGAGTGGAACTGTCATTTTGTAATCCACATCCTTGTGATTCCGCTCGAGTATGTGCTGGATGGCCTGAGCTGCAGGCATGACCTGTTCCGGCTTTTCAATGCGGGCGGTAACCTCGTGAAGCTCCACTTTCTCCGCCTCGAAACTTCCCGACCGATACTTGAAAAGCACTTCTCCAAAATGATCCTCCAATGTTGTGATCGGGATCATCATCTCCATCCCCTCACTGTTCTCCCCCGCTCCGTCCAGTTCGGATTCGGCGGCAGCAATTGCGGGGTCATCCTCGATGATTCCAACGACCCGAAAGTAACTCGTTTGCATTCGCACAGTCTTACCAATCGGCTCATCCAGAGGGAACAGATTGCGGGAAAGGCTGGACGTCAGAACACAAACAGGTGAGCGGTCATCCATCTCCATTTCAGTGAAAAACCGGCCCCGGATCACATCACGGTTTTTCATCACGGGAAACCAGGGAACTGTCCCGAACGCCACTCCATCCACGCTGTTTGATTTGTTCCAGAGAAAGTCTTTCACGTTCCGCGAAGGAACCGTGATCTGCACCCCCGGCACAGTTGACTGAATCTGAGAAATATCCTTGTAGGTAAGCCCGTATTCGAGAATGAGCGATCTCTCCTGTTCACCCGCCGTCGTGGTGTTGGTCGGCTTGACGGACTCGAGGATGATATTCTGACTGCCGAGTTCCTTGATCTGTTGCTGCGCCTCGTAGCTGGCCCCCTCTCCAATGGCGAGCATCGAAATCACCGATGCGACCCCGAAAACAATCCCCAGCGCTGTCAAAAAGGAGCGCAGCTTGTGCATCCAGAGGCTCTTGATCCCCAGAATAACCGACCGACGGAGACGAAAAAGAGACAATTCCCGAACGGTGCCCCCGATGGAGTTTGTGACACTCATCTAACCGTGAATATTGGTGTCATACGCAATTTCACCATCCTTGAGGCGAAGAACTCTCGGTGTCCGGTCAGCCATTCCCTCGTCGTGAGTAATCATGATGAGAGTTTTCCCGTCCGCATTAAGCTGGTCGAAAATTTCGAGAATATCACCACCGGATTTCGAATCGAGGTTTCCCGTCGCTTCGTCGGCAAGTATCACCGAGGGATCATTAGACAAAGCCCGTGCGATTGCCACACGTTGCTGCTGACCACCGGACAGCTCCGTTGGTTTGTGGTCCAGCCGTTTACCCAGCCCAACCATCTCGGCAAGAGGGACGGAAATCTCCCGCGATTCCTTCTCAGACATTCCCTGGTAATAGAGAGGAACCTCAATATTCTCCAGCACGGTGAGCTGCTGAATGAGGTTGTAACTCTGAAAGATAAAGCCCAGTTTCTTGCCGCGCACGCTCGAGAGACGGTCATCCGGCAGTTCCGAAACATCGACTCCATCGAGAAGGTATTGCCCGACACTGGGTTGGTCGAGACACCCGAGGATATTCAACATCGTCGACTTTCCGCATCCTGACGGTCCCAGAATGGAAATGTAGTCGCCGGGAAAAACTTTGAGATCCACTCCCCTGAGGGCTTTCACGAGAAAGTTCCCCATCTGGTAATGTTTCTCTACACCCCGCAGTTCGATGACCGGCTCGCCTCTGCTCGCTTCTGAACTTGCGACTGCCGGTTTCTCCCGGCTCTCCGGAAACGCTGATTCCGTATCAGGCATTTTTATCCAGCTTTTCCCGCTTGTTTGAGGCCGTCTCCTTCTTCCCGCTACCGGCCTCAATCTCCCGCTTCTTATTCGACTTTTTGGCCACCTCTATTTGCGGGGGCTCGTAGTCGTCAGGCATTTTGAGAAGAACTTCTTCACCGGGCTCCACGCCTCCAACGATCTCGATAAACTCGTCATTGTGAGACCCAACTTGAACCGGAACCCGCTCATAGTCGCCTCTCTTCCTCCGAAAAACGAAGTGTTCACTCTCCTCCACGAAAACCGACTGAACCGGGATATAATTCACTGACTCAAGCTCTTCCACGATGATTTCGACCTTGGCACTCATACCCGGTTTGAGAAACTCATGAGTACCCTCGATTTCGACGGTTGCTGGATACACCTTCAATGAAGGATTGTAACGCGAAGCATTGGAATCGGGTAGAACAGCGACTTTCGCGATTCTTCCTACCAGAGTTTTATCGGGAACTGACTCCGCAGTGATGTAAACCTTTTGATCGAGCTCAATTTTCTTGATGTGCGATTCATGAATATTCACTTCAACGCCCAGCTTTGACATGTCCGGGATCGTAATAATCGGCTGCCCCGTTTTGAGAGTAGCACCTTCAGAAATCCCCTCGTAGTAGCGCGAAGTGTAGTAGTTGTCTTTTGCTCCGCCGTAGGCGACCAGCCCCGGAAGTTCCGCGTGAACAACACAGCTGGCGATCTGTTCTTCCAGATTCTGACGTTTCTTCAATTCCAGATCGTAGCGCCTTTTCGCAGACCGGTATCTTGCGTATATCTGCGACATCTTCGCCATTTCCTCCCGCTTGGTTCGAATCAGGGAAAGCAGCGCCTCCTCATAGTTGGAAAGCATCTTTTCCGCTTCTTTCGGAAACTCGTAGTCACGAAACAATTCCAGCTCTGTCTCGGACCGCTGCAGCGCGAGCTTCGCTTTGTCGAGCGTTACCAGCTCGTTATCGAGCGTCTGCCGGGTGATGAAATCTTTCTCATGGAGACGCTTCGCCCCTGCCACAGACTCTTCTTTCACAGACAGTTCTGACGCTGCAACGAGCGCCTCGTCCTTCATCCTCCGGATGGTTTGCTCGGCTTCGCCGTCACCCAGCATTTCCTGTTTGAGAAAATCACCGAAATTCACATTGGAAGCAAGACTGCTTTCCGCGTCCAGAGCATACGGATTCAAGTCTTCGTCACTTTTCGCGCTCTCGGCGAGTTTCTTGGAGTCGAAAGCCTTGACGATCAGGTCTGTCGCCTCCTTCTCGTACTTTTCGAGCGAATTGGTATCATAAGGCAATTTCAGTCTTTTTAACGTGTCTTCAGCAGCCTCAGCTCCGACAAATTTCTGAAAATCCAACAGCGCAAACCGCAGCGACTGCCGTTCCGCCTTAATATCGCTGAGCGCCTCGCTTTCCTCAATTTCAATGTTTTGCTTTGCTTCCGCGTAAGCAGCCTCCGTCTGTTGAAAAGCTACATCGTGATCAACAAGTTCTTCCTCCAGCTCCGAAGTGTCGAGTCGGACAAGAACCTTCTGATTGGCCACGTCCTCCTCCGTGACCATGTATCCCTCGTCGATAATCTCGAGAATTTTGATACCCGACTTCGCTTTTACTTCGTTGCGGAACTCCAGGTAATTCAGCGCCTGAATGTTTCCTCCCTCCAGTACATCAATCACCATATCCCCGTTCTGCACCTGAGCCACCGGTAGCTCTTCAGCTGACCCTTTTGTTTCGCCACCACGCGTGAGTGCCCAAATTGTCCCGAAACACAGGCCAACTGCAAGAATTGTGATAACCGTTTTTTTCATAGGTCAGGGAGACTCGTTCCTGAGCTTTTTGACCCAGGAACCATCCTCACTAACATACAATATCCCCATATCTCTCCAAAGGCGCATCCGCGCTAAGGTATGATCAATAACCGTTGAAGTTCGCTGATTCCGTGCATTCAACAAATCAATACGGGCATCGACCAGATCCTGGGCATCGCCCTGTCCCAGCTCCTGCCGTAATTCCTGCTCTTCGACGCGGCTTTCAGCGAGAGCGACCTGCTGTTCGGCGACTTCGAAATTGATTCGCGCCTGATCAATGGCCCGAAAACCGTCATAAATGTCGAATTTGGCTCTGTCTATCGCGAGTTCATTCGCTCTTTTCGCCCGGTCGAGAAACACAAGGCTGGTCCGGTAGATATTTCTTTGCGCTTTGCGATCCAACGGCAAATCGAGGTCAACAGCCCCCTCCCAGCGACGCCTGTCCCAATTTATTGCAGGTGTGTTGTCACCGGGATCACTGACCGTCCGGTAATCCATCGAAATATCGAGCCCGGGAAGAAGTCCATTTTTCGCAACCTTGATCTGACGCTCGGCGTCTATCACTCGATCAGCCGACGTTGCGAGATCCGGACGAGTAACCAGCGCAATCTTGACGGCTTCTTCGCGGGTTACATCAGGATCTACAATCCGCAGTTTTCGTAATTCCCTGTCTTCCAAAACAATACGATCGGAAATGGGAGCGCCGATGGTAATTTTATAGTTATCTAAAGCATTCTGGTAGCTTCGGATCGAGTTGATCCAGCGACTCTTGGACTGCAATGCTGCCTGACGGAGACGGCCCACCTCGGTTTTTGTAGCCCTTCCCTCATCCGCGAAGGCCTCTTCCTGTGCCACACTCTTTAGGAATCCTTCATAGGCAACATAGTTATTTTTCACCTGATCCCGGGCACGAAGAACACCGTAATAATCGCTGACCAAATCCACAATATAAGCGCGACGGAAATCCGCAAATTCACGCAAGTCGTACAAGAGGTCACGCTCCTCCTGAGTCAAAGCCTCCATAGTAACAGTTGTTCCCGCTCCCTGAAGGAGCGGTTGTACTACCGAAACAGCCAGATTGCTTTGATTGACGGAACGGTTCCCCGTAGTGAAACGCAAAAAATCACGGGTAAAGTCTGTTGTGATTCTGGCTCCCGTTTTGTATAGCCACGTAAACCCCGCGCCCTCATTTCGGGCAAAGGTATTTGTCGAAACGAGGTCGGTAACACCCTGTTGCACCTGTGCATTTCGGGAATCAGATGCCCACGCCACATCATCACCGGCCCGGAAAATCGGGGCGAGGCGATACCGGGCAAGCGTCAGATCAAGCGCAGAAAGAAACACTCCCTCCTTCTGCCCAAGATATTCTCTGCCGTGGGTGATTCCCGTTTCGAGCGCATCAGCAAGTGGAAGAACTTTGGCACCGACTTCATATCGGGCTGTTTCGCCGAGGAATTCCTCTCCCCGTCCCGATTGCGACAATCCGGAGAGATCCAGCGGATCGGGAAGTGCGATATCGACATCCGGAGGACTCACATTTTCCACCGCAGGAGTCTTCTGATACAACGTCGTGTAGGCCTCCGTGTCAGCGCGGGTATGATATACATCCGGTGTGCAGGAGACGAACGAAACACCTGCCAACAAAATACCCGAATGGAAAAGCCGGAGACGGCCTTTCCATTCGGCAAAAGATCTGACACTTTCCGATGTAACAGTTCGCATTTCGTGTTCCGGCACTTTTTCGGATAGACCGGAGCATTTCGCAAGGCCCTTTGCGACATGAATACGCCGGAATCAGATTTTCCGAATACCGGACAAGAGAAACACGACCCGTAATCAACGCGCAGCCTCTTCAGGCTTCAATCCGGAGAGATTTCGAACAAAACCTACTGTAACCGGCTAAAATCACCCGTATCTGAATTGTGAAACAAACCACCGTAAGCCGGATTCTGTTCGACTCTCCGAAGAAAGCCGGACGATCATTTATCTAGACGGGAGCTTACGCGCCCGCTCCCCGCTTTCGCGAGGTGCGACTAGTACCCGGGCTCATTCTTTGGCCGAAGCCGCAGAGCCGGACCGGCTGTCCGTTTTCCCTGTTCTGTCTTGCACCACAAGGGGTTTGTCCTGCCGCCCCGGTCACCCGGAGCGCGGTGAGCTCTTACCTCGCCATTTCACCCTTACCCCTCAACAAGTTCGGGGCGGTTTATTTTCTGCGACACTTTCCGTCACCCTGCCATTACAACAGGGAGCCCCGGCTTTCACCGGGCATGCTGCCGTGCGGTGTCCGGACTTTCCTCTGAAGCCCGGAGGCCCCAGCGATCATCTCCGGTTTGTTTCGGGAAAACCATAAACGGGAAATGGGTTTCCGCGAGGGAAGTTTACCCGGCGAGTAATTCCATTCCTCTCTTCCATGCCACCGTGAACCCGACGGCAAAGAAAGCGAGAATGGACAGGAGCAGGAGAACATCCCACACCTTCCCCGGCTTCAACGCCGGATCAACGGTCCGGTATCGAAACCAGAGCGCAGCCACTCCCAACATGGGTAGAAGAAGAGCCTGCATCAGCCCTGAAATCAGGATCAGAGTGACGGGCTTCGGGATCTGCCAGTAGATCAGGAAACAGAGAATGGGAAAGACAACACTGAAAATCCGCACGGATCCGGCGCGGACCGTTTCATCGGAAAGCGGCCGGATCCGGAAAACGTGCAGAGCATCCGTCATCAGCCGGGCCTTGGTCGCGTTGGAAACAAAAAAGGTGGAAAAGAGGACCGCGAAAGCACCGATGAGGAGAATCACTTTCCCGGCGCTGCCGAAAACAGGACCGTAGATTTCGGCAAGGGTGGCGATCATCTCAGATCCGGCCGGAACGAGCTCCATCTGATGGAGAACAGCAGCACCAAGCAGATAAAATGCAGCGGTGCTCAGAGTATAGACAAGCATCGATCCCCACGCATCCCACTGCAGGACCCGAATCCAGCCACGCGCACGATCCGCCCAGCCGGCATCGCTTTCGCGGCGGGAACCAATCCATTTCCCGTATCCTTTTTCGAGACACCAATAGGGATAAGCGACCAGCTCGGCTGCCCCGATTCCAATGATACCGAAAGTGGCGAGCGCAGTCAGCAGAGCGGTCGGAGAATCACCCAGGCCGAATGACATCCCCTCACGGAGATCCTCCGCTGCTATCGCCCAGTCCGGTTGCGTCTGGAGAGCAAACAGATTTCCGATGGTGAGAAATGTAAAAGACGCAACCAGCGCCGTGCAAAAAATCTCAATGAACCGAAAGCTGCCGCGCAAGAGCATGGCAACAGTCACAAGAGTGATCACCCCTGCCCAGAGAAGCGCGGAATTCTCACCCGCCACTGGCAGAAAGATGGCGACAGCCTGCCCTACACCGCCCACAATTCCGCCAAGCTGACCAAGCCCCGTCAGGAAAGTAATCAGCCAGAACCAGGCAATCAGTTTTCCGACATGAGGAACCCTGTGCAGAGCGGTGACCGTTGTTTCCCCGTGGGTGATGCAATGCCGGCAGATTTCGATCTGGGTAAAAACTTTTATCGTACAACCGAGCAAAATGAGCCAGAGGAGAGAAAATCCGGCCTCCGCACCCGTGCGCGTCGTCGCAATCAGCTCACCCGATCCGACGATCGATGCTGCCAGGATCAGCCCCGGTCCAAGGGAGCCTGCAATGCCCCGGGCAGTGGTGGGGGGATTTCGCGTTTCTGATGTCATTGTCTGAAGTGGCGCATCGCACTGACATATTCATCAGCCCGACGAAAACTCCATGTCTTTACCCGATCCGCGGTGGACTTGACCACTTTATTTTGCCACATAGACATACAGACAATCCGTCTTTTTCCCATGGAACCGAAAAAGCGTAATCGAATCGCAATTTTAGGCGTAGCGATACTGCTTCTTTTGCTGCTTTTTCTTCTGCGGGGCTGCCGGGAGGAGCTTCCCGTTAAAACGGATCCTGACTTGCTCTCCATCCTTGTGGAGCTCAGGGAAGAACTGGAGTGGCCGGGAATCGATATCGAGACTGCCGCCGCCAATTTGGCAACTCCGGAGGCAGTGGTCGATTTTGTGAAGGAGGGCACCATATACCTTCCCTATCGCGGGGCTTTCGCCGATCCTGAAGCCATGCTGCGAACCCGCGCCGGAAATTCTGTCGATCGGGCCAGACTCACGCAGGCACTGCTGAATGAAATGGGCTACAAAACGCGCTTCATGCAATTGAATCCCCACGCGGGAAAGCCCGGTCAGCCATTCACCGGATCGCGGCAAAGAGAGAAACCGGAAGCACTACGCAAACTGGCAGACTATCTTGACTACGATCTTTCCTCCTCCGGTGCGGAATTGGAATCCCTCCGGAGTGATTTCAGCGAAATCGCTCAATTGCTGGAAAAAGAATCCTCCGATGCGTTCGCGGAATTGAAAAACATGGCACCCAAATTCCTTTCGACAGCCCCTCCCAAACCACAACACACAGGAGAAACGGTCTGGATGTGGACGGAGTATTTGAACCCCGAAACGGAGAAGTGGCAGAAAGCCGATTCCACCTTCGAAAACAAACTCTCCGGGGTCGCTGTTACGGAAATCACCGCACCGGAATCGGAGGCACATATTTCTCTGACCGGCATCCGCGGCGACGGGACCCGGATCAACCTGATGTCGTGGAGCGGAGAGATGGTCGGCTGAAATGCAGAGATTCTCTTTCTTCCTGCAGACCGCCGTCCGGAGGAACTGCTGAACATTCGCGAGCCGAACGAAATCTGGGCCTGGGCACCGGTTCTTCAGGTCGGACAAACAATCCACCGGGGTAACCCTTTCACCCCGGAAGGTGCCGTCCTTTCCAACTACGACGGGACCCCTGCCTCATTTTTCGACAAAAACGGAAATCTTGATTTTCACGCCCCTGAAGTGAAACAGCTATCCGTGCTCAACGCGCGTTGCGGAGACGGCCAGAGGGTACGCGTGCGACTCGCGGCAACTACTGTCGACACTCCCCGCTGGCATGCAGGCCACTTTACTTTGAAGGACAACGGGAAGCCAGTGCGCCAGTTGCGCATGGAAAAAGCCGCCAGCAACGCACGCCCCGTGATTCTCGTCGTCGACACCAGCGGCAGCATGACCTCTGACGGCCGCGAAAAATTGGCCCGAGTGGCTGTCAATCAACTCATCGACCAGCTTCCGGACCATCAAAGGCTCGGACTGATCACACACGGCTACGAAAAAGTTTCCGTGATGCAGCAACTGGTGCCCAAGTCGGAGGGAAAAGCGAAAGAAGTTTTCAGTAGAGTCATCTTCTGGAGTGCGGAGCGCATGCTCTCCGCAGTGAACACCGCACTCGAAATGGCGGATGAACCTTCGACCATTCTTTACCTGACCGACGGGAAAGATTCAGAATCCTCCCGGCCGGGCTATGCCGAAAGGCTCGAGGAAACACTCGCTGCGATCCGGAAATCCCCATCCAGACTCATTCCCGTGGGAATAGGGGAAGCCGACCCGGTACTCATGGAAAAGTTCGCCGGGGCGTCGGGAACAAGGTATCTCGAAATCGATAACCCCGAGAACCTCCCGTCATTGTATGCTCAGCTCGGCTCGGAACTTTCGGGCGCTGTTGAACTCTCCTATACGATTCCGGAAACTGCGGAACCGGATTCCACCCGCGTGCTTTCTGTCGAATTGGAGGGATACGATGGAGAAGTCGAGTCTTCCTACACGGTGAAAGAGGGAACTCCGTTCGGTCTCGTCCGCATCGAATTGGAAGTCAGCGGCAACCCCAACATCAAAAGCAAACGAACCCTCGTCGACTTCGCGGATGGCTATGACTTCGACAAGGTGTTCGAAGAGAAG
>JAKSBG010000460.1 GCA_022361255.1 Verrucomicrobiales bacterium | reverse complement strand
CTTCACGAAGATTATGACGCGACCGGAACCTATCTCTACGAGCTTGCGCGGAGCGGGTCGATCGGTCACCGGCTGCTTTCCGCCTGTGAGAAATGGGTCGGCCGGGAAACGGCGGAACAGGTAGACGGATCAGAATTCGACAACGGACTGTTGCGCCGCGAGGTTGATGAAAAATCTCTGCAAGAAATCGTCGAAAGCGATCTCGGGGGAGGGTGGCCCGAGGCAATCTGGTTGTATCTCCACCACGCGCGGGATTCGTTTACCTTCGAAACGCCGAGCGAGCTGGATTTGTCGCGACGGATCGCAGCGCACCGCGAGTTCCTGACGGCTTTGGCAGGGGAATGGTAGATTCAACAGGGTTGGGTCACGTGTGTAACCCTGTTGAATGATCGACCTAACCCTGTTTGGTTCGGCCTTTTCAGACCTTCCAGGTTGCCTGCCTCAGTCTTGCGAGGGATGAGTCGGGCATTTTTTCATACCAGATCGTGAGCAGAGTTCCGTTGCTGAGTTCGACGGTGGAGGGGTAGCCCAGATCGCCGGAGGCACCGTCGTCGGAAAGAGTGATCGGGTCGGACCACGTTTTTCCGTTGTCCTCACTGATGCGGGCCTGATTGCCGAATGGTTTGCGGCGGTAGCCATAGCTCATGACGAGGCGGTCGTCTCTGAGTCGCAGGAGGTGGGACGGCAGTCCCCAGACGCCAATCGCTTCCGGTGTGGACCAGGTTTTTCCCCCGTCGGTAGAGCGGCATTGCAGCGTTTCTCCCGCGTTTGTCTTGTTGTGATTCCGAATCTGGGCAAGGATCGATCCGTCGGCGCACTCGATCTGGTGCAGTTCATGATAGGACTTTGTGGGATCGTCTCCGTCCCGTGTCGGGATTTCAGAAAACCAGGTCCAGGACTGCCCGTCGTCTTCTGATATGGCGGCGCCGATCTTTTTCTCATCGGTCCAGAGCTGTTTGCCGAGATAGAGCAGCCGGCCGTCAGATAGTTGGGTCGGACCGTGAGGGCTGTTGACGACGGTGTCGATCCGGTTGGAAAAGGTTTTGCCTCCATCAGTAGAGCGATACGCCCAGCAGCCCAGTTCTTTCTTCCTCTCCCCCTCGTCAGGGATACGGCTGTGAGCTGCTTGCCAGGCTGGATCGTCAGCATGTTTCTCGAGATAGCCGTGCGTTTCGTATGCAAGAGAGGTGAAAGAGGTCACGAGCAGGGTTCCCTCTTTTGTCTCCAGAAACCCGGCATCGCGATCGTCAATGAGTCCGTCATGAACGGTGCGGGGGAAAGTCCATGTTTTGCCCTCGTCGTGGGAGCGCATGCATTCCACTGTTCCGAACGGGCAAACGTGTCCGACGCGTCGTCCCGACCAGACCGCGAAGAGGTCGCCGTTCGCGCATCGTCCCACGGTCGGCCAGCCGTGGTAGTAATTTTCCTGCTGTGAGATGACTTTGGTCTCGATCACTCCGGCAGCATGGGAGCGGGGAAGAAAAATTTGCGGCGTGGCGAGAGCAGCGGTCGTGGCGAGAAAACGGCGGCGAGTCTGAGCTGTATCCATAGAAAGAGTTTGCGGCCGGATGCCTGGATTACGAAGTCCGCATATGCGTTATAACATGTTATAACGAATTGCTTCACCGCATTCTGACGTGGGGATTACAGTTTTGTAAGGAATGGAGTTTTTTCTCCGGTTGCCGCAACCGTGTGCTAATATTACGGATTGTATTTGAAACGATTATGCCAAGAAGAGCCAGCTCAGGAGCAAATGTCGGATTGATTGCGGGAATCGCCGCAGCGATTATCGGATTTATCGTAATAGCAGCCCTGCTCTTCAATTTGATCGCCGGGGACATGTTTGGCGGAGGTGGTGGCAGCGGTCCGAAACGCTCGAATTCCAACGCCACGGCATTGAATCTTGCCACCTACCGCGACAACGGGAACAGCCTGCGTGGAAATGTCTACCGCGTCGAGGGGAAGGTGGAAGAGACGCTGCGATGGACCGAGGACCGGGGGCGACTCATCAGTTTTGAGGCGAGGGACGCGACGGATTCCATTCCGGTTCCGGTGCTGGTCCCCGAAGAATTCCGAAATGTGAATATCGAACGCGGTAGCGAAATGGCGATGGTCGTTCGCGTGGATCGCGACGGCACGCTCGTAGCCGAGGAAATCGAGTGAAAAATCAACCTCCGACCACTGATCACTTATGAAAACGCGCCTTCTTCTTTTTAGCGGTTTGCTGTTCTCCGGACTGGCAAACGGACAGGTTTACACGCCGCCAAGCGGGGGCGGAGGCGGTGGGGGAAGTGCTCCTCCTTCCAACAGCACGACCATCGTGAATCAGAGCCAGCCGAAGAGTCAGCAGCAAATGGTCGGGAACGACGTCCCGTACTTCGATCCGACGACGGACGTTTTTTCCTTCGATGGCAAGGGCTTCAATGTGAACGACAACCGTGTCTTCCGGGCCCGGTTTGAAAAGTTTCTGAATGCCGGCGAAGCGAGTTCCGAGATGGACATCGCTTACCGAAAAACGCTTCGCGACATCCTTGATACGCTTTCTCCCCACAACCGTGATCCCAAGAAATTTCCCAAGGCCGTCGCCAAGCTGCAGTACGCGGCGCAATTTCCACAGGATGCCCGCCTCTGTGAATCGCTTGCGAACGCAGTCTACCGGGTCTACCTCGCGCAGAATACGGTAGGCCAGCTCCGGGTTTTGAATAAGGAGCTCGACATGCAGCGCCGACAGCTGGACTGGAATTTCGACGCCTGGAAAGGATCCGATGCGGGGGGACGGGAGCGGAAGCTTTCCGATGATCCGAACCAGAATGAAGATGATGCCGCCACCAATCCGACCAATGCAGGACACATCCAGAGATACGTGCAGCGCATCGGTGAAGTCGAGGCAGAGCGCGTTGCGAATCGGGCGAAGATGGAGCTTTCCGAGGTTGAGGCGAAGCTCGAGTTTCAGGCGCTCGTCGTACAGTATTTTCTC
The DNA here is from genome assembly GCA_022361255.1 of Verrucomicrobiales bacterium. Classification (GTDB taxonomy): domain Bacteria; phylum Verrucomicrobiota; class Verrucomicrobiia; order Verrucomicrobiales; family DEV007; genus Arctic95D-9. Next base: position 4,621 of record JAKSBG010000460.1, on the reverse strand, counting down.
CAGCGCCGCTTTGAGCATGTCATCATGGGAGCGCGTTTTTACACGGAATTTTTCAAAGACGGTGCCGGACGCCTGCAATTCGAGGAGGGATCTGAAGTGGAGCAGAATTTCAGCAAAACGATCGGTTTCAACCCCACCATCACGACGCTGGACGCCTTTGCGAATGAAGCAATCCGCGACGTGAATCAACAGGTCGAGTCGTTCGGGTTTCTGCTCGACCGCGGCGAGATTGACGGCGCAATGCGCCAGCTCCAGCAGGCTTTCGTGACCGGGGAGCATCTCCCCTCTGTGCAGAGCATTCCCCGCGAGCGCAAACGCGAGGTCCTGGGCTACGCGCAGAATTCTTTCCAGCTCGTGAACGCGATTGAAGTCAAGGACTACACTCTCGCGGAGGAACTGGTGACAGAGATGCGTCAGCAGGCGACCGACTTTGACCACTCCAAGCCGACGGCTGCGATTGAGGGTGCCCGCCTTTCCAGCAACATGCGGATCCGGACGGCGAAGAATGCGGCATTGAAAGGGGATGAGCAGGGCTACGAAGAAAATATCAGAGCTGCTGCGGAAATTTGGCCGACGAATCCGCTTCTGAAAGAGCAGTTCGATCTCATCGCGGATTCCGCCGACGTTCAGCAGCAGGCCAAAATCGAATTTGACCGTCTTCTCGGTACGCAGAGTTACCGCCAGATTTTCAACAACAAAGCCCGATTCATCGCCGCGACCGTGGACGATCCGGAGCGGCAGGAAGCGTTGAATCAGATCGTGGAAAACATTCAGGAGATTGAGATGGTAATGAAGCAGGCGGAGACCCTTCATAAAACCGGGAATCAGCACGCCGCCTGGGAAATCGTGGAGAAAACCTTCCAGAAGTTCCCGGATGATGTGGCACTCAGTGCGAAGCGTTCGGATTTGTCGACCGATGTTGCCCCTTTTGTGAAGGCACTGAAGAATGCGGAGAATCTGGAGAACCGGAAGCAGTTTGGATCAAGCCTCACCTGGTTTCTTTCCGCACGGAGAATTTACCCGCAGAGCGAATTCGCCGGGGAGGGAATCAACCGCGTCATTGATCGCATTTTGCCGGAAGATGGCGGGAACACAATTTCCCCGATCGGTTCGCCGGTGAGCAGTTCGACGGTGACGGGGGAGAGCGCATCATCGCTGTAAGTTGGGCGGTCCTGATGTTTCGAAAAATTCACGCAACGAAAAGGTAGCGCGATTCTTAGGAAAATTTCGTACAATCAAATTGACTCGGGAGGAAAACGATTGATTCTTTCCGGAACTCAATTTGACCACTTTTTCCTAATGAAAACAGCTGTTTTTCGTAGCTTTCTGCTGTCTCTCAGCGCCATCGCAGGCGTTGCCTTTCTTACCTCCTGCACCGTGGATGAAGAGGCGGCTCTCTTTTCCGGTGGTTCTGCTACTGGCGATAAAAAGAAAGAGCGTACTGCGAAGGTGAAAACCGATACGGAAAGCTGGTCGGAAAAAATGAAGAAAGCCCGCGAGGAGCGCGAGCAGAAAAAAGAGGAGGAAGCCAGAAAGAAAGCCAAAGAACTGGCTGCCAAAAAGAAGGCTGACGAGGCGGCCGCCCGTAAGCTTGCCTACGAGAAACGCAAAGAGGAAGCAGCAAAGAAAGCCCTCGCCGCTAAAGAAGCGAAGGAAAAGGCCAAAGCGGAAGCCGAAAAGAAGGCTCTTGCAGAGAAGAAGGCACGTGAAAAGGCCGAAAAGAAGGCTGAGGAAACCAAACGTCTTGCGGAAGAGAAAAAGGAGCGTGAAGAAAAACTCGCTGCCCAGAAGAAAGAGCGCGAGGAGCGCCGTGCCGCCAAACTTGCTGCTCGCAAGAAGGCGCAGGAAAGAACTTCCAATCGGACTCAGGAAGTGGCTGCTGTCGCCAACCGTCGCAGCCGTGGGGGATTTTTCTCCTCCCTCGCCGTTTCGACTCCTTCGAAATACAAGAGCAAGGGACACCACATCGAGGTGAACAACCGACTGCTCGATTCTCTGAATGCTTCGAACGCCAAGATTGAAATCAATCTCAGTGAGCAGCGTGCCCGTGTTTACAAAACCAGCGGTGGTATGAAGCAGCTCGTAATCGAAACGCAAATTTCCTCCGGCAAGGCTGGACACTCCACCCCGACGGGAACATTCCGCATCAAGGAGAAGCTTGAGCACAAGCGATCCACTCTCTACGGCCGTTGGCTGAATTCCTCCGGCGGTGTCGTGCAGAGCAGCGGTGACAGTCGCAAGCGTCCTTCCGGTGGTTCGTCCTTTGTTGGTGCAGAGATGCCTTACTGGATGCGTATCAACGGTGGCATCGGAATGCACATCGGTTATGTTCCGAACGGTCCGGCCAGCCACGGCTGCATTCGCGTTCCTTCGGTCATTCAGCCGCTGATATTCTCGAAGGTGGGAGTCGGCACGCCTGTTACCGTCAGCTACTGATTCCTGTTCCGGATTTTCCCGATTTTTTTCCTTTCACAAAGGGCGGCATCCGGTAAACGGAGCCGCCCTTTTTCGTGTATAGTTTATTTCTCTCCATAAAATGAGCGAACCAAATCCCCATTCTCTCAAGCTCGGCGTGAACATCGACCACGTCGCCACCCTGCGTCAGGCCCGCTATGCGCTTATGCCGGATGCACACAATGCCGAACCGTGTCTGGTTGCCGCCGCACATGAATCCGAGGCAAACGGTGCGGATTCCATCACGATTCATCTGCGGCAGGACCGGCGTCACATTCAGGATCGCGATGTCTTCGAACTGCGTGAAAAAATTCATTCGAAATTGAATCTCGAAATGGGCAACACACAGGAGATCCTCGAAATTGCCCTGCAGGCAAAACCGGATTTCATCTGTCTTGTTCCCGAGAACCGCGAAGAGATCACGACGGAGGGAGGTCTTGATGTGATTGCATCCGAGGCGGCGATTGAGAAAACCGTAAAGACACTCCAGGATGCCGGTATCTCGGTGAGCCTCTTTATCGATCCGGATCTCAATCAGATCCAGGCGGCGAAGCGGGTTGGATCAGAAATGATCGAGCTGCACACCGGTGCGTTTGCCAATGCAGAACCGGCGGGCGGCGAAGCGCAGTTCCTTTTGTTGAAACAGTCTGCTGAGCTAGCCCGGTCACTGGGAATCCAGGTGAACGCCGGACATGGAATCACAATGACAAACCTACCCAAACTGATGGGCGTTCCCCACCTTGCGGAACTGAATATCGGACATCACCTCGTCGCACGGGGCGTTTTCACCGGCATCGGTCGTGCCGTTCGCGACATGAAAACTCTGATGTCCGGATATGGTCATGTTGGTCAGGGGGGAGAAGGATCCTCGATGACCTGATCGCGTTTCTCCTGTGTTCTCGCATACAGAGGAGACAGAAAAGGACTCGAAGCAACCTGGTTTGAAACGAACAGGGTTGAACACCGGACCAGACAGAGTCAGGTGCTCGATTCAACCCTGTTGGATCAGTGAGTTCAAAGCCCGAGCCCTTTCAGCCACGGAGCCGGAATTTCGGGGGGCATGCCGCCGAAGGGTTGGTAGTTCGGGAGCTGAATGAGGCTGACACTGTGATCCTGCGAGGCAATGAAAAACAGAGAGTCACCGCAGTCCTCACACTGAATCATGGCGGAGCGGTGTTCTTCGGTTGGAAGAACGGGGCGTTGATCAACGAGGGGGGTGTTTGCTTCGCCGGGAGCATACTCGGACAGGACGATGCCGTGCTTGCTGAGCTGCTGGCGTGCGGTGAAGAGAAGTCCGTGGACGGCCCACTTTCCGGCGGTGTAGGGAACTCCGGCAAAGGAATCAAATCCGTGTCCAGCGGTGGAGGAAACGACGACGATTTTTCCTCCTCCGTTTTTGGCCATGACGGGCGAAACGGCCTGGATCATGTTGACGACGCCGAGCACGTTGATATCGAGCATTTTCTTCCAGGTCTCTTCGCTGGAAATTCTGGAAGGATCTTCATGAGCCATGAAGCGGTCTGCGGTGTTAATTCCGGCGGTGTGGATGAGGAGGTCGGGAGTGCCGGTCTCGAGGACCGTATCCAGTGCTGTCGCAATGCTGGAAGTGTCGGACACGTCGCAGACGAGGGGGACGATGTTTTCGGAAAGCGTCGCGGTTTCCTCGAGTGACTCAAGGGTGCGTCCGCAAACGAAGGTTTTTGCTCCGGCTTCGGCAAAGCGTTTCGCGGCAGCCTGTCCCATTCCACCACCGCCTCCGGTGACGATCACAATTTTGTCAGTCCAATCGGATTTCATGGGGCAAGGGTAAATGGCTTGATCAGGTTTGCACCGGGAATTTCTATTTCTTCTCCGCTTCGGCGACTTCGGCATCGACGTCTTCGTGACGAAAAAGAATTTCGTCGACTTTGAAGAGTTGCGAGCGGCCCGAGAGCGTCAGCGTGTAGGTCTCTCCGGATTTGAGAAAGTAGACGGCGACGCGCTTGTTTTTGTGACCTCCGGGGTCGAGTCGGTTGCCGGAGGCCCAGACGAATTCCCGGTCTTTTCCCCCGAAGAATTTTGTGTCCGCCTTCAGCATCTCGAGAGGCGCATCATCGCCGTGCGTTTCTCCCGGATTTGGCCCCGGGCCGAAATCCCCTTCGAGCCTTACGTAACCGTCGTTGGCGAG
>JAKSBG010000088.1 GCA_022361255.1 Verrucomicrobiales bacterium | reverse complement strand
TTGCCTGCGCCATGGTGACGGTGATCGTGTTTGTCGTTCTTCCCAAAGATCTGTCAGGCGTGGACGGATATCCTGCCGATCCTCTGGTGGAGAAAAAGGATGTTCGCAACCTTCTCGCCGAGGGACAGAAGATCATGGTCGACCGGAAGGAAAAGCTCGAGATCGCCGAAAAGGATGTGAACAAATATCTGAATTTTCGTCTCAATGGTGAGCAGACGGGGATTATGTCCTCGCTCGTGAAATTCAAAGGTGCCTACATCGATTTCACACCTGGCCTTGCGGAGATTATCGTGGAGCGTGAGCTCTTCGGGCTTCCGATCACGATGACGAGCCGGGTTCGGCCCGAAAAGTTTCAGCGTCAGGTTGTTTATCGAAACGCCGGGTGGTCGATTGGAAAAATCGATTTCAACTCGCGGAACATCAAGCCGATCATCGACATGTTCATTCGCATGCGGATTGCCTGCAAAGAGGAATTTGAAGTCCTCAAGCAGATGAACGGCGTGGAGTTCGCGGACAACAAAGTCATCCTCGATCCGGTTCTGTAGGCTTACCCATGAGGTATTCGGATGACGAACCGGAAACGGTTCACGAGGGAAAATTTCTGAATTACTGTCGTACGGAGTCGGGGTGGGAATACGTCACCCGGTCGAATGCAAAAGGCTGTATTGCGGTTCTCGCCGTCACCGATGACAAGCGTGTTGTTCTCGTGGAGCAATACCGGCCTCCCGTGGGGAAAAGCGTGATTGAGCTTCCGGCAGGCCTTGCCGGCGATATCCCTCTCCAGGAAGACGAACCGCTACTGTCAGCCGCGAAACGGGAGCTGAAAGAAGAGACAGGCTACGAGGCGAAGAACTGGAAAACTCTTGGGGTAACTCCATCATCGGCCGGCCTCACCGACGAAATGAATACGATTTTCTACGCCACCGGACTCACGCGTATGACGGAAGGGGGCGGCGTCGGAGGAGAGGATATTACGGTGCACTTTGTGAATCAGTTCGATGTCCCGAAATGGTGCGAAGACCGGAGACGTGAAGGCAAGCTGGTCGACTTTAAAATCTTTGCTGCCCTCTATCTTGCAAGGGGAGCGGAACAGAGCACTCAGTCCCGTCTCTGGTATTGAGCGGGTTTACACTTTCCAGTGTTCGGGAAAGGCGGCACCGGGAAAATGAGTCTTCACTTCGGCGAGCAGCTCCGCCCATTCCTCCCGCCCGTAGCGTCGTGACAAGTGCATTGGCATGATCTGCCTGACCTCGCTTTCGACAGCCAGTTTCCCTACTTCAGAGGCGGTCATGTGCCCGTTGCGGACCGCGAGAGCGTGGTCACGGCTGTGATACTGGCATTCCACGACAAGCAAGTCTGTTCCGGAAAGCCAATCGGTGACCTGCTGCCATTCCGAAGAGCCCGGCTCGATTCGAAAGTCGGTGAGATAGGCGATGGATTCGCCGGGAGACGTGGTCAACAAATCCTCCCGTAGTTTTTCGATCGACAGGTGTTGGCCGTCGACTTCGACGGTTTGTCCCGCGCCGCTGTTTGTGTCGGTGACCGCCTGGAGCCACTTTCCGGGGGCGAGCCTGCTTTTTTTCAACGCTTCGGGATTGATGTTGACCCGGTCGGCTTCGACAACGCGGTAGGCGAGTGAAGATATGGTGTGGTGTGGCAGAGGCATCGCCTCGATCCGGAAGGCAGGAGTGGAGAAAACAAGATTGTTGCCGCACTTTCGGGCCGTCATTTCATGGGCCTCCGCGAAAGCTTCTCTCGTCCGGAAGCGTGCTCCGAAAATGGTGTCGTCCCTCAATTCCCGCACAATCCATTCGCCCGGTTGCCGCTTGTGGAGATTCCAGGTGAAAGAACGGAAACGATTTCCCATTACCTCGATGGTTTGCTCCGGGCCCCAGACCTGCACCGGAACTTCGGGGCGATTGTAGGTATGCCGGAAAAACGAATCGAATCCCGACACATGATCCATGTGAAAATGAGAAAAGCAGAGGTGCTCGATACTCTGTATGTCGGACTGCCGGAGCGGGTTCAGACAACCCTGGCCGCAATCAAACAGGATGCGGTGCTGTGACTGACCCGTGTCGACGGTTGCCAGCAATGCGTTGTCGGCGCCGGGATGCCCCAGCAGTTTTCCCCGAATGCTCATTCGTGAAGAAAAGCATCCGCGTTACCGGGAAATTCTCAAGGCCGAAGGATTAATGGAGAAAGTGACGGTGGCCCGTGAAGACCATTGCGGCATCGTGCTCATTGGCGGCGGCGATAACTTCTTCATCGCGAATGGAGCCGCCCGGTTGAATGGCTGCGGTCGCTCCTGCTTCGAGTGCATTCACAAGACCGTCAGGGAAGGGGAACATGGCGTCACTTGCGACAACGGAACCTTTCAGGCTCAGGCCGGCCTGCTCGGCTTTCCAGGTAGCGAGACGACAGGAATCGACCCGTGACATCTGGCCGGCTCCGATCCCGAGGGTCCGGTCGCTCGTCGTGAAGACGATCGCGTTTGACTTCACGTGTTTGACGATTCTCCAGCCGAAGCGCATGGCCTCGATTTCCTCCGCCGTTGGCGGACGCTCGGTTTGAACCTTTCCTTCGATATTGTCGAGACCGAGAGCCTTCTGGTCGTGATCCATCACGAGAATTCCACCGGGAGCCGACTGAATGATCGGATCTTTCAGCGTCTCTCGAAACGCTTCGTGCATCTGGATGAGACGGAGGTTTTTCTTTTTCTGGAGAAGGGCGCGGGCGTCTGTTTCGAATTCCGGAGCAATAATCACGTCAGTGAAAATCTCCGAGATGACGCGGGCGAGTCCGATTCCAAGCGGGCGGTTGCAGACGATGACTCCGCCAAACGGTGCCTGCCGGTCGGTTTCAAAAGCCTTT
>JAKSBG010000331.1 GCA_022361255.1 Verrucomicrobiales bacterium | reverse complement strand
GTATCCAAATTCTTTGGACACTAAGGGGAGGTGTTATATGAAGCCTCCCAGATCCAGATTCTCTTTCGACACAATAAATGACCACACCACCCATTGAAGAATTTATCGAGGCAATACGTACGGAGTTAAAAAATGGCTTTTCGTTTACTCCATTTGTCGGCGCCGGAGTTTCTGCCGCGTCGGGAATGATGATGGGCCGTGAGTTTAATTCTTACCTAATTTACGCAGTCTATCGTTGTGTTGCTCCGGATTCATCTCAACAGCTTGGAAGCAGGTGGGATCTCAAAAGAGATGGTTGGCTTAGGAAACCTAATGGCGATCAATATCGAAATGCTCAGAACTGGTTAAGGGAAAGATATAATGAGCTGAAGGACAAAATTGGAGACGAAGCGCTCCCTCCTTTTTTTCCGCTGATTTTTAGCTCTGCAGGCAAGGGTGAGCAAGACGAGCTGTCACTGAAGACGCTACAGCGTTTTGGTGGCGAGAAGGCCGCGTGGAACGCACAAGTGGAAGCTGCATGCCGACGTTGGGAGCAAAGGTCAGAAGAAGATGATGAACGGGCGAAAAAGACTCAATCATTGAGATCAACTTGGGAAAACGCAGGAATCCCTCATGAGGAGCACGCGATCACTGAAAAGGCTTTGCGATCGTTGTATGACTGGAAGGCCATTTTAGCTTTTCTGTCTCATTTGAAACCAGGTGGATTTCTAAAATTCGCTAAAGAACCTGACGATCTGATTGTCGACCGTTTTAACATTCACATTACTTGGGGACAAAAGCCAAACCTTGCTCACAACCAGTTGGTGCACCTCGCCCGCCCGCTGCGAATTCGACAGATCTTCACGACCAACTTCGACACCCTCATTGAGCAGGCGTTTGCAGAGGTGGATCTTCCCTTACGGGTGATAGAAACGACCACAGGTGGGGCACTCCCGGACCCCGCGCTCGTCATGGGAACAAACTGTCTCGTAAAAATGCACGGTGGTGCGCAGCAAACACGTGCAGATTTCTCTTTGAACGAAGTAGCAACAGAGAGAGACAAACGAAGATTCTCTCAATACCTGTACCACGAGAGAGGAATCGGTAAGAACAAGAATTGTCTGCACAACCCTAGTCACCTCCTTGTTTTGGGGTTTTCCGGTTCAGATTGGCGAGTTATTGATCTGATTCAACATGCGCTGTGGAAGAACCCTGAATTGAAGGTGTTTTGCATCGCAAATAGCAAACGCTCCGAGAAGACTTTCGTGAAAAATTTTGAGGGCTGGGAGGATCGTGTAAAAGTCTTCACTCTGGGAAGGGCTGATCTCGTCCTCCTTCGACTCTACCAAGAGCTCACTCATAGCCTTCCTCCTGGAGGCTTTTCCTCTCGATTTGGCCAGCCAGTTCCAGCCGGAGACGAAATCACACTTGAGAAGAAAATACTTAGCCAGCTCCAAATTGAGTATCTCTCAGAAGCTAAGTCCTCACCAAATTTTGAATTCCGCCATTTGAATTTGGACGACAAGTTTGTTCGGAGTTATCTCAATAAGAATTGGGAAGGTCAGGCTGATCAATTCAAGGATTGGTATACACGACTCACCGGCAATGAACTCAACGATTCAGAGGAGGAAAGTGAAAAGGAACGCAATCGAATTGTTGATACAATAATTGAGAATCTTGGCACTCATTTGAAAGAGTGGAGAACGCAAACTCTTCCTTCTTACGCGAAGACGGAGGAGGGCGGCTGGGTAGTTTCGGCCGTTGGTCAAACAGGGCTCTTGTCATACTTTCAGGCACTTTTCAATATCCACGAAGGTTGGCGAAACCAAACCATGTGGATCGAGCTTGAGGACTATGCCTCGCCTGCTGATATCATAGCAGAGATTCTTCGTAATTTCGCATTGAGCAGAGGTAAATATCAAACAACACACGTCGACTTGGATCGGCATCCAGAGGTGGAGGAATCCGGGGAATTAACGATTTGGATCAAGGACGTATTGGATTTTCTAGATTTGAGTCCCTCGGATTGCGTCATTTTTCTCTATGGGCGAAATGGTCCAGGAGGCTGTTCGCATCTTACCGCTCATTATTGGGATGAAAAGGATTACGAATCGCTCGAAAAACTGTTATCGGTTCTGTCAGAACTTGGCATGCGAATTTACTATCTGCCGTATTCAAAATTTCGGTGGGCCAGAAATTCTGAAAAAGAGGGAAGCGAAGGAATCACAAAACGACTCGAGTTGATTCAAAAAGAAACCAGCCCGTCTTCTGAGAAAACTGCTTTCAAAGATGAATTCTGGCCAGAAAAGGCCCCGAAAGCTGCGTCAGGGTTCGTGCAGCGACTCCCCATTTCAGTCGTTCACGATGAGTTCGGATGGATTCCTAACTCAGAGGATGTTTCCGATCATGAAGACGACCGTAGCTCGACCCGTTTTAACAACCTCATTGATCAAATTGGTAGCCAGTTCCTGCTGTGTCGTCCCGGAGACGATCAGACGAGGGATGAAGAGAACCCTGTAGTGTGGAAAGAAATTGGAGAGGTTTGCAGTGGGGCACAGTTCTCCAGTGCTGTGGAAGGAGGAGTTGAGGGTGACTCTTTATGGGGCAGGTTGCAATTCCTGTACGCGTGCACACTATTTCGGCAGTCCCGGCACCCAAGCGCATTAATCTCGGAAGGTGTCTATCCATGCCCGGCCGCTTTCGTAGGCGAGTGCCACGATAACGATTTAATCCGCGCGAGAACAGTTGAACTATGGCTGAAGACTCTACGTGAAATTGGCCTGTTTCTCGATAAACCGGGCGGATACCTCTGGCAGTATCGAGATACACGACTCGGACTGCAATCATTGCTGGAGTCGTTTTCTGACATTCAAACAAGCGAGAGTGGGCATCTGGATTTCCTGGGGCAGCGAAGAGCCCGGTTGCATTTTTGGATTAGTGAATGGTATCGCGATGCCTTTTATTCAACGCGCCACATTATCCCGTTGGTGGAATCTGTGTACCATCGTTGTGCCGCAGTTAGATTCGCCAAGTGGGCTAAACCGAGTCACCTGAAACTAGGCGATGATGCTACCGAAATATTGCGATATCGATTTCACATCGTGATCGCCTGTTTGATTGAAATTGAAGATATTTTCGTAGCAGGGGGCGAAGCGGCAGCCTTTTGGAAGCCGGGGGATCAGGGGCGGCGTATTTTTTGCAAGGAATCGTTACTCGAATCGATCGGAGTGAACAAAATGGAGGTTGAAAGCCTACCGTTTAGAAAAGACCTCAAAAAACTGGATCGAGAGTTTATCGAGTGGGCGGAAGCTGTGCTCGGTTTGCAGGAGCTGAAGCTAGAGGAACAGACTGTAACGGACACTCTTGGCGACTATTCGAGAGTTCTACATCGGTTGGTTTCTCAGGTGATTGTGGCCTCCGATATCCTCTCTGGTCAGTTAAATATGGAAATCGCAGCGGGATTCTCAGCAGTTCTGAGCCCAAGTGTTGCGGTACGCTCTACCTCATCGTTTGAGTCCTCGGGAACAAAGTTTTTAAAGCGTGATTTTTGTTTCGATGGAGCACGAAAGGAAACTTTGGAAGAACTGAAGTCCGTCCTGGTGTCGATCTTCGGTGAGAACATCCCAAGATGGATTGCAAACACTGGTGATGTGGCGCTGAAGAAAAAGCCGGATGAACGGGAGACGCAGGTCGCTAAAGCCAGGGGACAGCTTGCTCCTTCCATCGTCGATGAACCTGCAAAGGGGTATCTCGCATTGCAGGCTCTCGCCGAGATCGCTTACGTCCGGGTGAAATCGAATAAATTGGATCTAAGAGCTGGAAACACCGAGACTTCCAAGAGGCTGAATGCGGAAGAAAAGAGAAGCTGGGTTGCTG
>JAKSBG010000459.1 GCA_022361255.1 Verrucomicrobiales bacterium | reverse complement strand
TCCGAACCTTGAAGCGGGAACGGTGACTCTCTCTGGAGCGAATATCAACGTTGGCTCTCTTCTCGACAGCACGACTTCCTGGAACAACGTGGCAACTCACACGAGTGGATTAAATCTCATTGCTTCCGGTGACATTGACGTGAACTGGAGCATTCAGGCACCGGGGACGGGAGATGTGAATCTGGTAGCTGGCGCGAACATCGACGCTGGATCAATCGTAGACGGCACGGATCTCACTGCCCCGATCAATCACCTCTATTGCCCACCAACTGCTGTGATGAATATCCTCGCAGTGAAGCCGGACGGCAGTCAGTTCGGAAATGCGAATACAGATATCAATGGTGATCCGATCGCGCTCACTTCCGGCGGCCTTTTCTCCAGCGACGCCGGGGAAATACAGATTGGTAACACGAGTCGTGGCATTGCGGTCGGTTCGCAGCACGGTATGACCAACGTTCTTGGTTACGGTGTTTATGTCACGGCCGGAAATGGCACCGACGAATACGCTCAGGTTGGTTTCCGTTCCCTTGACCAGGTCACGGCCAATAATGACCCCACTGCCGCCTTCGGTGATGCGTCCGGCGATATCATGGTTCACGCGAAGGAAGGCGGGATTGACCTGACTGCAGGAACAAATGGAGGGAGTACCTACGCCCAGATCGGCCACGGTGGATATGACCCGACAGACACTATCGAAGGGGAAGACCCTTCACACAGCGGCATGATTTCCGTGGATGCGACCTTCGGGGCGGCTGACGGTAACATCGCCGTTCGTGCCGGAACTGACCCGACTGAGGGAACATCTGGATTTTCTGTGGATCGTCAGTTCGCGATGATTGGACACGGAGGTTTCAACCTTGACGGTGACCACGGTGGAGTGAATTCCGTAACCGGTGCTTCTGTTCCGGGATTGGCCGACGCTGCCAATGGTGGTGGTGCAACTATTACGATCAGTGCGGCAGGTGTCGTCGAAGGATCTCTTCTCCTGACTATCGGAGCAGGAACTATCACCGATGCCGGTGGGGTTCTCACTCACAGCACCGAAGGAGTTGTGGGGTCGATTGATTATGCCACTGGTGTTGCGACCTTTACTGCGGATGGGAACCCGGGAGATGATCTCGTGGCCTCAGTCGACTACGACAAGGAAAGCGGCATTGTCGTGAAAGGCGCGGATGTACTTGTGCAGGGTGGCGGAAACAACGTCGGAACCGATGATAGTTTCGCTCAAATTGGCCACGGTGGTCGCGCATCGGCTGGAAATCACTCCGGTGACATCACGGTGGAGGCCAGCGGCGCACTGGGCGTGCTCGCAGGTCAGGGGGACCGTGCCTACGCTCAGATCGGAAACGGCGGTGACGACAGTGACGGGGTCAAAGACGGAGACATCAACATAACTGCGAGCGGTGATATCACTCTCACGGCTACGCAGGGCTTGAACGACGGCGGAGTGACTACCAATCTGGCAACCGGTCCGAACGGCTGGGTTGCGATTGGTCATGGCGGACGTGGTTCCGCAGGCAACACTTCCGGCAGTGTGATCGTCAATTCAGGCGGGGCCATTACCGGGACTGCCGGCGATACGAACGGCAGCTCCGTTCAGATCGGCCACGGCGGACTTGGTGCTCGCGGTGATCACGGTGTCGACGGAGATATTTTGTCTGTCATCGCGGACGGCAACATTACGATGCTGGCTGGAGATGGTCAGGCGGACGATGGGACCATTGCCGGCGTTGACGGGCGTCGGGCCTACGCTCAAATCGGATTTGGCGGACTAGATGCCGACAACCCGAATCCCGGATATTATTCGGACAATGCCGGCGGAACCGCCGGGGCTCCCACCGCACTGGAGCGCGTTGGTAACACTGCAGACATCACGGTAACTTCGGCGAATGGAAATATCAGTTTTGCGAGCGGTTCCCAGCGGGAAAGCTATGCTCAACTCGGCCACGGCGGTGCCTACACCGATGGGGACCACACGGGAGATGTAACTGTTTCTGCAGTCAATGGATCAATCAGCTTTGATGCGGCGGCAGAAGCCGGTGTGGATCCGACAACTACCACGAGTTCCAATAATCCGGCTTACCGTTACGTTCACCTCGGTCATGGGGGAGAGCGTGCTTCCGGAGGGCACGACGGGGATATCACTGTGACTGCAGGAAACGGCGTCGCCTTCGCAGCCGGCACTACGAGCCTCGACTACGCGCAACTTGGTCACGGCGGTCGCAATGACCTTCGTGTGTCTCGCAACAGTGCGCAGACTGCGCAAAATAACGGGAATGACCGCTACTACGCCGGGACGCACACGGGTGATATCATGGTGACCAGTACATCGGTTGGCTCCGACATCACTTTTTCCGGAGGAATGGGGACAGCCGGAACTCAGGCCTATGCACAACTGGGACACGGTGGCGCGCGAAACGCGGCGGAAGCAGGTGAAGGTCATGAAGGTTCCATCACGGTAGCTTCGCAGGGGCGGATCGATTTCACAGCCGGTGCCAGAAACCAGAATTACGTTCATCTCGGGCACGGGGGATATGAGGCATTCGGCAATCATGGACGCTTCGATGCTGACGGTGACGGAACGGTGCAAAATGAGATTGTGGTATCGGCACGCAACGGAATCGCATTCACAGCCGGACAGGGCACTGCCCTTGGTTCCAATGGCGATCAGGCATACGCGATGCTCGGACATGGTGGACACGACGCCGATTTTCAGACCAACCGCAGTTTGATCGCCGAGGGCCCGATTCCTCCTGCACCTACGACTACGACAAATTACCACCTCAACACTCCCGAGGCGGATGCTCTCGGAACGGCAGGCAACATCACCGTTCTGTCCGGTGTGGAAATCGTTGGAGGTATTCCGAATGTGCTTAACTCTGATGCGAAAATCGAATTTACCGGAGGTAATGATTCCGGTGCCTTTGCTCAATTAGGAAACGGCGGGAGAAATACGAGCGGAGCTCATGCAGGAGAGATTACTGCTGCTGCTGCAAATGAAATTGTGTTCTCTTCTGACAATGCAGGGAAGACGACTTCGACAACTTCCAATGGTGGCCCTGCGACCGGCGCGTATGTCCAACTTGGTAACGGTGGACAGAATGCCGATGCCCGGACAAATGCCGGGGTGGCCGGACACGGTGCAGACGCGGCGCTTGGTATCTCAGGAGACATCACAGTTGGTGCAGGCCTGGGCGGTGCGGGAGGGGTTCGCTTCCTTGCCGGTGATCAGAATGACAACTACGCACAACTCGGCCACGGTGGCCGGGGGGGGCGCGGCGATCATTCCGGTGACATCAGTGTTGATTCAGTGGGAACGATCGATTTCCTCGGAAATGATGATATGAGGGCCTATGTCCAACTCGGACATGGAGGGCACGATGCTGACGATACCGGCACCGCACTGGGCAATACGGGTGACATCTTCATCAACACAAATCCGCTCCTCGTTCAGACCGCCGGTGCCGGAATTAACTTCATCGCCGGAAACGGAGAGGAATCGTACGCGCAACTCGGCCACGGCGGATACGGAACTGCGGGGGATAACTCCAGTGCAGCGTTCGAAGTTAGAACAGATGGCAACCTCGTAATCCGCTCCGGTAATGGAACAGGTGCCGGAAACGATGGGGGAGATGCCCTGAACAAAGGAGTGCGCTCCTTCGCCAAGATCGGACACGGGGGCTACGGCGGAGATGGAACGAACTCCGGCGACATCTGTGTTCACGTCGGTGGGTCAATTACGATGGATTCTGCTGCAGGAGGAAATTCCAATACCAATGGATTTACTCAGATTGGCCATGGCGGCCGCGGAATCGATGGAGATCACAACGGAAAGATTACCGTTGTAGCCGGTCGCCAGACTCAGGGCGATATAACGATGGTTGCCGGGGATGCGACTCGCCAGTTCGTCCAGATCGGACACGGGGGGGATGACTCCTCCGGTAATCTAGCCGGCCGGGTTTTCGTGGTCGCCGACAACAGCGGGAATCTCACCATGACCGGTGGCGGAGCCAACGGCAGCTACGTCATGAGCGGTCACGGTGACGGTCGCGGCACTTATGGAAACTTCGCGAGTGGTAACACGAGTGGCACCCGTCAGGGCGGGTTGCAGTATTTCGTTGATGGAAATGCCACTCTGAATACGGGAACGGCAGGTAATACGAATGTCCACCTGCTCCACCGTACCACGGATGGCGCTTCTCCAGGTCTGGATTTTCCTGGCAGCTACCTTGGTGGTGATGGATACCAGTATGTGGTAAATGGTGCGCAGGTTGGAAATGCAACCGGTGGCAACACGCTTGCCCGTGAAAACGAAAACACGATCCTCGCCGGGAACCTCGGCGCCGGAAATGTCGTACTGACCAACTACGGTAACGCTACTTACAACCTTCCGGCCTGGAATCAGTATGTGAATCACAGCTTCGATTTCGTCGTCATGGCAACCGGAAACCTGACGGTGAATTCTTCCTTCCAGAATGCCGGCGACGGCAGGGTGGCACTTGTCGCGGGTTGGGATGGAGTTCAGGACGTATCATCCGTTAACTTTAATGCGGGTGACTGCAATCCTGAGATTATTCCCGGATCGATTGACTTTAATAATTGTGATCGCTTCGGGTACGTTGCCGGTGATACTGCACCGGCCGGTGCTCCTGCGGGAACGGCGGCAAGTTACACCCAGGGTATTCTTACGATCGGTGATGCGAATCAATCCGAGGCAGTTCGTATCGGTAGCCGTCATGGCACGACCTACCTGCGTGGAAACGGGATCGTCATCAATGCGAGCGACAACGACGCGAACCGCTTTACCCAGATCGGTTTCCATCACAACGCGCAGAGCAGCGTTGGAACGATTGCTGGAGCAGCTACCGGAGCTATTGATGTGAAGACTCACGAAAGTGGTCTGACAATGAATGGTGGCAACGCAAACGGTGCCTTTGTTCAGATCGGACATGGCGGAACGGGATCTATCAACAGCGCGGTGGACGCCCAAATCGACATCTCATTTTGCGAGTCAGGGGATATCGCAATGTTCGCTGGAGATGGCAACGCCTCATACGCCCAGATCGGGCACGGACTTCGCGACCAAAACAACACTCGTGCGGGTGATATCAATATTACCAATTTCGAGAATCTGAGTCTGACAGGGGGAGCCAACACTGACAGCTACTCCATGATCGGTCATGGAGGTTACAATTCGGACGGAACCAAGACAGGTGCAATCAATCTGACAGGTACTACGGTTCTGGCGGATCAGGGCAATATTTCTTTGCTGTCAGGAACCGGACAACGTTCCTGGACGCAGATCGGTCACGCCGGTCGGAGTTCCAATGGGAATGTCACTGCTGATATTACTATTTCGAATTTCCTCGATCTCTCGGCCAAAGGTCACGAAACCGCTGCTGGATATGACGCCTATACCCAGGTTGGGCACGGGGGCGTCGGAGCGGGAGGTGATCACAGCGGAACGATCGATATTGATGCCGGTGGTTCTGTTCAGTTTGCTTCCGGGAAGGCTCCTACATCCGCATGGGGAACCAACCTCTACCAGTATAGCCAACTCGGTCATGGTGGTGTTGCGGCGCGTGGGGATCACAGCGGCACGATCGATGTGGATGCGGTCGGCAATATTGAGTTCAGCGCTGGGCAGACGCTGCGCGCATACTCGCAGCTTGGTCATGGTGGGGCTGAAAGCGAAAGGGTGGATAACGATGCCGCAGCAGATCAGGGGCACGGAGGCAGTATCTTCGTAACCACAACGACTGGCGACATCATCTTTACTGGTGATTCCGGTGGAGGTTCGGGAACGATCCGCGAGAACTACGCACAACTTGGTCACGGCGGTTCCTACACCTATGGCAACCATTATGGTGCGATCGATGTTGACGCTGCGTCGGATAGCATTCAGTTCAATGGTGGAACTGGATCCGGAGACATGGCATATGCAATGATCGGTCACGGTGGGCGCGAGACACGTGGCAACGGGCATTCCGGTCAGATCGATGTGGATGCACAGAGCATCGCGTTCCTGGGTGGCTCAGCGGCTCACTCTCACGTTCGCATTGGGCACGGCGGGTTCGAGGCTGACGCCAACGTTGGTCACACAGGGGCCATCAACGTAACTGCTACGGGAGCTGCAGGAATCGAATTCCGCGCCGGGAACAGAAGCGAGACTTTTGCGCAGCTTGGTCACGGCGGCATGCGCGCCGACGGTGAGCACGACGGAGCAATCAAAGTCGACTCCCAGGGTGGTGGAATTCTATTTGCTTCAGGAAGTCCTGACCCCGGGCAGTTCTGGGTTTCCTATGCTCAACTCGGGCATGGAGGATACGAAGCTCGGGGTAACCGGAATGGCACAATCGATGTCGATGCCGCTGGAGACATCGAGTTCGACGCCAGCCTTGGCGGTCGTCGCGAGTATGTTCAACTCGGACACGGTGGGTGGGACTCAGACGATCCGAACGGTGCGGAAGACGCCAGTGATAACGGCAATATTTTCGTAAATACAACGAACGGAGGAAATCTGGTTTTCCGCGCTTCCGAGCGCACTGTAGGAGGTCCAACACCGGAAGACTCTGCAGATGGGAACAGCGCTCAGGAGTCCTATGCCCACCTTGGTCATGGCGGGTATAATGCATCCGGAAATCAGGTTGGAGATATTACGGTAGGCATTGATGGTACAATTGACTTCCTCGGAGGCACAGGTGGAACGCAAACCTACGCGCTTCTCGGACATGGTGGAACGAGCGCGAAAGGAGCGAATTCCGGAACGATCAGCGTGACTGCGAATGGTATCGATGCCGTTGATGGATTTGGCATTCGGTTCCAATCCGGAGGCGGAAACCAGGCCTACACTCACCTTGGGCACGGTGGTTGGGATGCCGATTCTTCAACGGGCGGTCACAACGGCGACATTTCTGTCACGGCGACTGCTGCCAATGCGGACATCATCTTCAGCGCATTGTCACACAATGCAGCAGACCTCGATAACGACAATGCCTACAGCATGCTCGGCCACGGTGGGCGTGCCTCCAACGGTGACCACTTTGGTACAATCGATGTGACGACTGCTGCCGGAGGTGACATCAACTTTACCGGAGGTGATGCTCTCGCCTTTGCCCAACTCGGTCATGGTGGACGTGACTCCATCGGAAACATGGGTGATGATGGAACCGGCGATCTGACGGTGAGCAAGATCACGGTGAATTCCGGTGGTGCGATTGGATTTGCCGGGGGAACAACAGGAACCGGATGGGGACAGCAGGAAGCTTACGCGCAGCTTGGTCACGGCGGTTATCAGGCAAGCGGAAATCACATCGGGGAAATTGATGTGGACGCCGTTGGAAATATCGAGTTTACGGCTGGCTCGGCGTATCGATCTTATACTCAACTGGGTCACGGAGGGCAACGCGCCCGCGGCGACCACTCTGGAGATATCGAGGTCG
This sequence comes from Verrucomicrobiales bacterium, assembly GCA_022361255.1. Classification (GTDB taxonomy): domain Bacteria; phylum Verrucomicrobiota; class Verrucomicrobiia; order Verrucomicrobiales; family DEV007; genus Arctic95D-9. The sequence continues at coordinate 2,597 of JAKSBG010000459.1, read as the reverse complement.
ACTCGGCAACTGGTGGAATCACTTTCTCCGGGGGCGGAATCAATGAAACCTATGCCCAGCTGGGGCATGGTGGCTACGATGCCGACAATCCGAACGGAGGCGGGCAGTGGCCGAATGTTCCGGTTGTAGCAACGGTTGGAAATACAGGTGACATTACAGTAAACGCCGCAGGAAATATTCATTTCCTCGCCGGTGATGAGAACGCTTTTGCCCAACTCGGACACGGCGGTATCTTCACCAATGGAGACAATACCGGCGACATTTCTGTGATTTCGTCGGGTGGTGCTCTACTTCTTGACTCCCGTCACGACAATACCAATTCCAACCACTACACCCAGGTCGGGCATGGTGGCATGTATGCTTCCGGTAACATGAGCGGAAGCATCACAGTTGATGTGGATGGCGATATCGAGCTCCTTGCCGGACGGAACAGCTCCTACTCTCAAATTGGTCATGGTGGCCGCAACGAGCACAATACAGGAGTGCAGGAGGAGGACCCTGACAACGCGACTCCCGCAAACCGACGCTTCTATGATCGTCGTGTCGCCAATAACGATGGATACCTACCGGGCACCCATACCGGTGCCATCAGCGTGACAGGTGGAGGAAAGCTTGACATGATCGGCGTCGATGGGCTTGGAAATACCGGAAACCACGGAGGCGGAACCTACGTCCAGATCGGGCACGGGGGCTTCCGCAACTCGGCTGATCCTAACTCTGCTAATGGAAGCGGCCACAATGGAACAATCGACGTTAACATTACAGGAAATGCCCGAATCCTCAGCGGATACGGAGTGGGTGAAACCTACGGTCAGATTGGCCATGGTGGATATCAGGCTATGGGGAACCATGGTCACAACTTGGCAAGTGATCCGGATGCGAGCAATATTGATGTCAGCGTTGGCGGAACTCTCGAAATGCGGGCCCAGGGAGGCTACGACGGTGGCTGGGGGAACCGTGGATACAACAACTACACACAGATTGGTCACGGCGGATACGACACCGACTTCCGGGATGCAGCTAATATCGGTGATGGATATGCAACCCTTCAATGGTTCGGCCCGGAAGTCGATCCGAACGGGAATAATCCGACACCGGGTAGTCCGCCTGCAGGCGACCCCTACAGTGCTACTGATGATCCGGGCTGGAATCCAAATGCTCCGACGTCGGGAGCGAACCCGGCAGGTGCCGGAAATTTCGGAGGAGCTACCCGTCTCGGAACTCTGGGTGATGTCAAAGTGACGACAGGAGGAAATGTGGTCGTCACTGCATCTGATGATGTGAATGTCAATAATGTTCTCGGCGAGTCCAACTGGTCGCAAATCGGAAACGGTGGTCGTTCGACAGACGGAAACCACGTTGGAGACGTAACATTGGACTCTGGTGGTTCGATCTCGTTCCGGGCGACGCAACTGCAGCAGGACTTTGCTCTCTCCGGCGGAGGAACAGTAGGCAATAACAATGGCTATGTGCAGCTTGGGAACGGCGGACTGAATGCGCGTGGAGATCACGATGGAGGCATTGATGTCGACGCGATTGGAGCCATTACCTTTACTGCAGGAACTACGACGCAGTCATACGCACACCTCGGACATGGAGGATTTGATGCGGACGAGCCGAATTCCGGCGACCCAGTTGTTGTTGACGGGCATGATGGAAATTCCGGAGACATTAATGTGGATGCTGGAGGCGATATATCTTTCGCAGCTGGAAATGCTTACCGCTCCTACAGCCAATTGGGGCATGGAGGAGCCTATACCGGTGCCAAAGCAGACGGGGATATCCGGGTTGTTTCCCGGGGTGGTGCGATTGCGTTCAGCGGTGGGATCGGTGCGAATGATGGAGATACACAGGCATACGGTCAGCTTGGTCACGGGGGCTATGACGGTGACGGAACAATGAGCGGGGACATTTATGTCGAGGCCGATGGCGATGTTTCGTTCCTCTCCGGTGATCGCGAAGACAACTACACACAGCTTGGCCATGGCGGTCGCAGTTCACGTTCAGGGACTCCCGGTAACCCAGTTGGAAATTCCGGTCACATTACTGTGATTGGAGACGACATAAGTTTTGTCGCGGGAACTCTCACTGAGACGAATCCTACCAATAACAACGGTCGTCTCTACTCTATGCTGGGTCACGGAGGATACGACGCGGATGTGTTCGGAGATAACACATACGTAGCGGGGCTTGGTCACAACGGTGACATCAATGTAACTGCGAGTGGAAATCTCCGGGTAATCGGAGGTGATTCCACCAATGGAAGTGCCGGAGGTGGCAACGGCCGGGAGCACTTCGCACAGATCGGTCACGGCGGAACACTCTCCGGAGGTGATCATGCTGGTTCGATCAACATTAATGCTACCGGAACAGTGGATGTTCTCGCCGGAACAACAGTGGACAATGATGGCGGCCACCACAATCATGCTATGATCGGACACGGTGGGTCGGCTGGAACGAACTGGAACGTGACCGGAGGTGATCTGAATTCGAACAGCCTGAATGGAAATACTGATGGAATCAACGTCAGTGGTTCGGCTGTCACGGTTCAAGGTGGTGACAACGACAGCTATGCGATGATCGGAAACGGTGGACGC
>JAKSBG010000386.1 GCA_022361255.1 Verrucomicrobiales bacterium | reverse complement strand
TTCTTCAATTCCTCAATGCCTTCGCCGTTCTGCGCGGAGATGGGGAAAATTTCCTGCTTCGGAAAGCGGGCTTTGAGGGCGTTGAGATACATTTCGGATTCTTCCAGATCGATCTTGTTGGCGACGATCAGCCATTGCCTTTCACCGAGCTCCTCGTCATAGAGTCGCAGTTCCTTCCGTAGAATTTGAATGTCGGATATGGGATCGCGCTGATCGACGGCTGCCGTGTCGGTGACAAAAAGAAAAACCGAGCAACGGCTGATGTGACGGAGAAAGTCATGGCCGAGTCCGACGTTGTCGTGGGCCCCCTCGATGAGGCCGGGAATGTCCGCAACGGTCGCTCGCATGAAGCCCGGAAATTCGACGACGCCGACCATAGGTTTCAAAGTGGTGAAGGGGTAGGCGGCGACCTTCGGACTCGCTTTTGAGAGAGCTCCGAGCAGAGTGGATTTTCCGGCATTGGGGAATCCGACGAGACCGACATCGGCGATGCGGCGCAGCTCGAGATTGAACCAGCCTTCCTCGCCCGCTTCGCCCATCGTGAATTCGATCGGGGCCTGATTCGTGTCGGTTCGGAAGTTCCAGTTGCCCTTTCCGCCCTTGCCTCCTTCGCAGAGGACAAAGGTCTGACCGATTTCGGTGAGATCGGCGATTTTCTCCCCGAAAGGATGCTGATCCTCCTCTTCCTCTTCGATGATTTCTTCATCGATTTCGTCTTCCACCAGCATGTTTTCGCCGTCTTCCGATTCGTCGAGTTCATTTTCCTCGTCGTCGGGCTGGTTGGCATCGTCCTCGCTCCGCGACATCACGACCATGCGGCCTTCCTCGTCTTTTTCGAACTCACCGGCCCAGTCGGCGTCTTCGGGAACGTCCTCCACAAATTCATCGTCCGGCACTCTTTTCCGGGGTTCGGGCGGGTTGGTGCGATATACGATTGTTCCCGGCGGAACCTTCAGCATGAGCTTTTTTCCCGATTTGCCGGTCTTCCGCTGTCCCTGGCCGTGCATGCCGCGTTCGGCTTTCTGATGGGGGCGGTAGAAAAACTCCTTCAGATTGTCGACATGGGGATCAACAATGAGGACAATGTCAGCCCCGTGGCCTCCGTCACCACCGTCGGGGCCGCCCTTGGGGGTGAATTTTTCCCTCCGGAAGCTGGAGCAACCGTGTCCGCCGTCGCCGGCTTTGGCGTGGATTCTGATATGATCGACAAACATGGGTGTGTAAACTCTTTCGCAAATGCGATGACAAGTAGCACGGATCGGAGCGGGAGGAAAACGGAGTTGCTCACAGAAAACAGGAGTTTTTGCATAAGTTATTCACATTTCTTCTCAATTTTCGGAGGATGCGGCGCTCCGAGAAGGGGTTTTTCACAGTTCAGGCGGGTTATTCACAGGAAATGTGAATAACCGGGGAAAAACTCCGAATAAGATTTCCTGCGGGAAAAGTTATTCACATTTTATTCACGATTGTTCACAACTTTCCTGTGAGATGGGGAAAAGTCCATCGCAGCAGCAGTTGTCTGTTCAAATCGCCATTGCATTGCTGCGGTGAATTTGTAATGGTTTCCCATCGCGCTTCGCGGAACAATCCCGGGGTCGCTTATAATGGAACCCGCTCCCGCAAAAGAAGAAAGCAAAGAACCCAAAGAGGTGCCGTCTCTGTTTCAACGACGGACTCTCTGGGGTGCCATCACCGCTCTCTCAATCGTGGTGATCGGTGTGATCGCGGTCGGTTTTACCTGGCTCGGCGGCTTCATACTCAGCTATCTGCAGCCGGTGCTGGTGCCTCTCGCCGTGGCCGGGATCATTGCGTATCTGCTCGACCCGATCGTGGGTTGGCTGGAGCGGCGGGGCTGGAAGCACGGGCGCGCGATGCTGGTGGTGTATATCGGCTTTCTCGTTTGCGTGGTGGTTCTCGCAGTCGCGGTGATCGTTCCCACCTTCGGCCAGGCGCAGGAAATTTACGAAAAGCGGGATTCGATTCAAAAGGATGTCACGGATCTGGTGAAGAAAGGGATTGCGTCGACGAAAGGATATTTCAGCACGGGAGTGGCGGAGAAATATTACGAACGCGGTGTCGAATGGATTTCCAAGGAAGGCCCCGAAATTGCTTCGCAGATTGGCCAGACGATCTGGGAAAGGTTGCGCGGTGCCTTCGGCTTTTTCGGGTATCTGCTCGGGCTGTTGCTCGTCCCGATTTATCTTTTCTACTTTCTCCGTGAGGGACACAAAATTTCGGAGAGCTGGACGGATTACCTGCCATTGCGCGCTTCCAGATTCAAAGATGAAGTGGTGGGAACCCTGACTGAAATCAACGGCTACCTGATCTCCTTTTTCCGCGGGCAGATGGTCGTGAGCATGATCGATGGAGCTCTCATTGCGGTTGCGTTGCAAATCATGGGGCTGCCTTATGCCCTTCTTATCGGTGTATTTCTCGCCATTCTCGGGTTGATCCCCTACATCGGTAATCTTCTCGTGATGATTCCGGCAGTGCTGATTGCAATTGCTCATTTCGGAGCGACTGCCGAGGGGACCCTGCAAAAGGATGTCGATGTGTCTGTCGGGGATGTCGCCACGGTCCGTGTGGTGGATGGAGAGAAAGCGAAGATCGATAAACTGACCGTCACCGAAGTTTTGGAAGAAGAGGGAAAAGTCCGGGTGTATACGAACGCGTGGAACTGGCTGCCTCACGTCTGGGCCTACCCGCTCATCGTGCTCGCGATCTTCCTGATTCTGCAGCAGGTGAATGGGCTTGTTACCGCGCCGAAGATCGTGGGGGACTCAGTCGGGCTTCATCCGCTCACGGTGATTTTTTCCGTGCTCTTCTGGTCACTTCTCCTCGGCGGACTGCTTGGTGCCTTGCTGGCGGTTCCGTTGACGGCAGCGGTGAAAGTACTCTTCCGTCGCTACCTGTGGGAGCGACGGCTCGAGCCTGCCGTCGGGAAGAGATTCGGTCCTCTGGGCAAATCGGACGAGGATGCTGATTCCGGTGACGAAGAGCTTCCCGATAGCGACGGCGAGCCGGAACCGGCGTAGATTTGCCGCCGCGAAAGGTTGCGCCGGGGGATTTCCCGTCCATCATTTCCCTACGCAGTTTTACAATATGCAAAACGTCGACACGAACAAGCTAGCGGAGGAAATTCAGAAACAGGGGACCTGGGTAAATGCGGTCCGCGCGGAAATGGGTAAGGTGGTCGTGGGGCAGGACCTGCTTGTCGACCGGCTCCTGATCGGACTTTTGACGAACGGGCACGTTCTGCTGGAAGGGGTTCCCGGATTGGCAAAAACCTTGACGGTGAACTCGCTTTCCGGAGCCCTCGCAGCCGAGTTTCAGAGGATCCAGTTCACTCCTGACCTGTTACCGGCTGATTTGCTGGGAACCCTCATTTTTAATCCACAGACCAACGACTTTTCGCCGAAGCTCGGCCCGATTTTTGCAAACCTCATCCTTGCTGACGAGATCAACCGGGCCCCCGCAAAAGTGCAGAGCGCCCTTCTCGAGGCGATGCAGGAGAGGCAGGTCACCATCGGGGACACGACCTACAACCTGCCGGATCCATTTCTTGTTCTCGCGACACAGAACCCGATTGATCAGGAAGGAACCTATCAGCTGCCCGAAGCGCAGCTCGACCGTTTTCTTTTCAAAGTCATTGTCGACTATCCGACCGTTGAAGAAGAGCGGATCATTCTTGACCGCATGGCGACTTCGAAGGCGAAAACCGCGACCAGCGCGGTGGTGGACCCCAAGCATGTCATCGCGAGCCGGGAACTGGTCAATTACATCTACGTCGACGACGGGGTGAAGGATTACATCGTCAACCTGATCCATGCGACGCGCGTTCCGGGGGAAATAGAGCCTGCGCTCGAGCCGCTCGTTCGTGCCGGGGCCTCGCCGCGGGGAACGATCAATCTCACACTTGCCGCAAAAGCGAACGCTTTTCTCCAGGGGCGCGGCTACGTTACCCCTCAGGATGTGAAGGACCTCGTCTACGACGTCCTGCGTCACCGGCTTCTTCTCAGCTACGAAGCGGAAGCGGAGGAAATCTCCAGCGAACGGATCATTGCGACGATATTGGATCGGGTTCCGGTTCCGTAGTAAGGAACCGATCGTTTTTCGGTCTAATTTTGTCGAAGCCAAACCCGTTCCGATGAAAGGAGCGGGAACCCCCGTTTCGTTTTCATATGAAAGACGCTGCCCGCTTTGTCATTCTCGCCTTTGCCCTCATCGCTGTAATCACCGTCCTGGTGATGTGGAAAAAACAGGACCGGGCCAATGCTCTTGATGAGCTGAGAGAACGATACCGGGCGGACGTCATTGATACGGGCGATGAATTGACGATCGGGTGCGCGAGTGAGCGGTTGGTTGATCTCGTCGATTTTGCCGCTGTCGTGGCCCGCGCCGGAGAGCCGGCCATTCTCGACCTGACGGGTGCACCGAATCTCGAATCTCT
>JAKSBG010000180.1 GCA_022361255.1 Verrucomicrobiales bacterium | reverse complement strand
TCAACCGGAGTGAAGAGGAAGCGGAGCTGACAGTCCTCCCGACTCTTTGGTTCCGGAATACCTGGTCATGGGGACGGAAGGGCGAAGACATGACGAGCAAGCCGGAGATCCGGTTGGAGGACGGCGTTCTGAAGACGCGTCACGATACCTTGCCCCCCTACTGCCTGGAGGTGGAAGAGGAGGGGGAAGTCTGGTTCACCGATAACGAAACGAATCCCGATCTCTGGAAAACCCGGAAGCCGGGTGAATCCGTCGAAGGAAAGAAAGATGCCTTTCACAAGGCGCTGATCGAGAATGATAAAAGCGCCTTATTTACTAAACCTTCAGGAACAAAGGCGGCCGCTGTTCTTCCGGTGAAACTAAAACCTGGCGGCGAGAGGGTTCTGCGTTTCCGGCTGAGTCGAATCGACTCTGAAGGTGGCGCAGCCCGAGGGTTCGGCGATGCGTTCGGAGAGACCTTTGCTCTGCGCCGCAGAGAGGCCAATGAGTTTTTCGAAGCACACCATTCCGGCGCTCTTTCGGAGGAGGAAAACCTGATCCTGCGGCAATCCGACGCGGGGCTGCTGTGGACAAAGCAGTTCTATCATTTTGTCGTGAATGACTGGCTTGACGGGGATCCGGATAATCCCGCCCCGCCTCAACGAAAATACGGCCGCAACAGTGATTGGAATCATCTTTTCAACCGGGATGTCATCAGCATGCCGGACAAGTGGGAGTATCCGTGGTATGCAGCCTGGGATCTGGCCTTTCACACGCTCCCTCTCGCTGAGCTGGATCCTCATTTTGCGAAGCGCCAACTGATGCTGTTTCTGCGCGAATGGTACATGCACCCCAATGGCCAGTTGCCGGCCTACGAGTGGAATTTCAGCGATGTAAACCCACCGGTCCACGCCTGGGCAGTATGGAGGGTCTACAAAATCGCCGCAGCAAAAGGAGACCGGGATCTGTCCTTTCTTGCGTCGGCCTTCCAGAAGTTGCTGATGAATTTCACCTGGTGGGTGAACCGAAAGGATACCGAGGGCAATCACCTGTTCTCGGGCGGATTCCTCGGGCTGGACAACATTGGCGTTTTTGACCGCTCGGAGGGCCTACCCTTTGGTGCAACGCTGGAACAGGCCGACGGCACGGGTTGGATGGCTTTCTATTGCACGACGATGATGGCGATGGCCATCGAGTTGGCCGAGGAAGACAAATCCTACGAAGATCTCGCCTCCAAGTTTTTCGAACACTTCGTGACCATTACTCTCGCTATCAACGGTCACGGCAGACACCATGGGCTCTGGTGTGAGGAGGAGGGCTTCTATTACGACTGGCTCGTCGAAGGCGGAACAAGACGCCCTCTCGCCGTGCGCTCGCTGGTGGGGCTACTCCCGATGATAGCGGTGGAGATTCTTGATCAACAGCACGTCGAACCGCTTGCGGGATTCGCGGAACGCACCCAATGGTTTCTGAAATACCGCCCGCACCTCGCGGAATCGGTATCGGTTTTGCACAAGGAGGAGAATCTGCGCTTGCTGTCCTGTTGCTCAGAGGAGCGATTGCGGCTCGTACTTGGCTTTCTCTTCGATGAAGAGGAATTTCTCTCTCCCTACGGCATCCGGTCGCTTTCGAAATACCACGCGAAGAATCCCTTTTCGGTTGAGCTGAAGGACGGAACCCATTCGGTCGAGTATTCCCCCGGCGAATCGGATTCGCCAATGTTCGGTGGCAATTCGAACTGGCGTGGACCGATTTGGTTCCCGATGAATTACCTGCTCATCGAAGCATTGGAGCGGTATCACCATTTCTACGGCGACGACTTTCAAATCGAATATCCCACCGGAAGCGGAGAATTCTGCAACCTGCAGGAGGCAGCTCGCGACATCAGCGAACGTCTCATCTCTCTGTTTCGCCTTGAAGAGGAAAACGGAAAACGTCCCGCGCACGGAGAGTCAGAGCTCCATCGGGGCAACCGCCCCGAAACAGATTTGATCCATTTCTACGAGTATTTCCACGCTGACAACGGAAAGGGCCTTGGCGCCAGCCATCAGACAGGCTGGACATCGCTTGTGAGCCGTCTCATCAAAAAGGGAGACCGCGGGAAAAAGAGCTGAAGCGAGAGAGCGTCGAAAATGGTTCGGGCTTAGCAGTCTGTAGCTGAGGTCTGTGACCTCGGGATGGATGCGGTTTGGCTGTTGGACGCGATTTCCGGCTTCTCAGAGGCCGGCTACAGTCCTCCCCTACTCCACAGCTTCGCGGCCTGCTGCTGCTGCGTAGTCGCGATTAAGCTTCGCGATGACGTCTGCACTGATTTCTTTCGGGCAAACCCCTTCGCATTCATATTGGTTCGTGCAGTTTCCAAAACCCTCTGCGTCCATCTGACGAACCATTCCGAGGACTCGCTTGTCTTTCTCGGGTTCGCCTTGAGGAAGCTTGTTGAGGTGCGTAGCTTTCGCTCCCACGAAAAGCATCGCACTGGCGTTCTTACACGCAGCAACACAGGCTCCGCAACCAATGCAGGCTGCTGCGTCGAACGCGGCGTCGGCATCAATTTTTGGAACCGGAGTGGCGTTTGCATCAGGAGCTGCGCCGGTACGAACGCTGATGTATCCGCCGGCCGCGACAATGCGGTCAAAGGCAGACCGGTCAGTGATGAGGTCTTTCACGATGGGAAACGCTCTCGCGCGGAACGGCTCGACCCAGATGGTGTCGCCATCGCGGAATTTTCTCATGTGGACCTGGCAGGTGGTGATGCCGGTTTCCTTGCTGTGCGGAACACCGTTGATCGTCAGTGAACACATCCCGCAGATGCCCTCGCGGCAATCGTGATCGAAATGAATGGGATCGCCACCGTCCTCAATGATTCGCTCGTTCACAATGTCGAGCATTTCCAGGAACGAAGCTTCCTCGGGAATATTTTCCGCCGGATAGGTTTCAATCGAACCGGTGTCATCCGCGTGAGCCTGTCTCCAAACTTTCAGGGTCAAATTCATAGAAATTCCTTTCAATAAGTTACGTTCCGGATGGACTATTTGTAGCTGCGAACTGCCAGTTCGACGTTTTCAAATTCCAGTTCCTCTTTGTGCAGGACAGGCTTTTCTCCGGGCCCCTTGTATTCCCACGCCGACACATAACAAAACTCGTCATCCCTTCGCTTGGCCTCCCCTTCGTTCGTGTATCCGCTCTTCACTGCTTCATCGTCTTTGGTGAACTGATGTTCCTCGCGGAAATGACCTCCGCAGCTTTCCCCACGGTCGAGAGCGTCATGAAGCATGACTTCGGCAAAATCAATGAAGTCGGCGACGCGGCCGGCTTTCTCGAGTTCCATGTTCACTCCCTCGCCGGATCCGGGGATTCTCACGTTTTCCCAGAAATCCTTGCGAATTTCGGGAAGACGCCTGAGGGCCTCTTCAAGTCCCTCTTTGTTTCGTGCCATTCCGCACTTGTCCCACATCAGGAGACCCAGCTCACGATGGAAACTGTCGACGGTCTTGTTCCCTTTGATGGAAAGGAGCTTGTCAATTCTCTCGCGCACCGCTTTTTCGGCTTCGGCAAATTCAGGAGCATCGACTGTGACACTTCCCGGCTCCACTTCTGCGAGATAATTCGGCAGTGTTGCCGGAATGACAAAATACCCGTCAGCGAGTCCCTGCATGAGAGCACTTGCTCCGAGGCGGTTCGCTCCGTGATCGGAGAAATTGGCCTCTCCAAGAACGTGAAGTCCGGCCACATTCGACATCAGATTGTAGTCCACCCAGAGCCCCCCCATCGTGTAGTGCACGGCAGGGTAGATCATCATCGGAGTCTTGTAGGGATTGTCGCCGGTGATCTTCTCATACATCTGGAAGAGGTTCCCGTAGCGGGCGCGGATCGTGTCCTCACCGAGACGTTCAATCGCATCAGAGAAATCCAGGAAGACGCCCAGTCCGGTTTTGGCTACCCCGCGACCTTCATCGCAGGCTTCCTTCGCGGAACGGGAGGAGATGTCCCGAGGGGCGAGGTTTCCGAAAGAGGGGTATTTCCGCTCGAGATAGTAGTCCCGATCCTCTTCGGCAACGTCGGCAGCAGTGAGTTGCCCTTCGCGAATTTTTTTGGCTGTCTCTGCTGACTTCGGAACCCAGATTCGTCCGTCATTGCGGAGGGACTCGGACATCAAGGTGAGCTTGCTCTGATAATCTCCGCTCACGGGAATGCAGGTCGGGTGAATTTGCGTGTAACAGGGATTCGCCATGTAGGCGCCCCTTTTGTGGGCCCGGAATGCAGCCATCACGTTGCATCCCATCGCATTGGTGGAGAGGAAAAAGACGTTTCCGTATCCACCGGTTGCCAGGAGCACACAATCGGCTGCGTGACTCGTGATCTCGCCGGTCTTCAGATCTCTCACGACAATGCCCTTGGCATGACCGTCTACGACAACGAGGTCGAGCATTTCCGTGCGGCAGAACATTTCCACCCCACCCTTATCGATCTCTTTCTCGAGAGCCTGATAGGCACCGATCAGCAGCTGCTGCCCGGTTTGCCCACGGGCGTAAAATGTCCGGCTTACCTGCGCTCCACCAAATGACCGGTTGTCGAGAAGCCCACCGTATTCGCGAGCGAAGGGCACGCCCTGCGCGACGCACTGATCAATGATATTGACGCTGACCTCGGCGAGCCGGTGAACATTGGCTTCACGGGACCGGAAGTCACCGCCTTTGATCGTGTCGTAAAAGAGACGGTAAACGGAGTCGCCGTCATTCTGATAGTTCTTGGCTGCATTGATTCCGCCCTGAGCAGCGATGGAGTGAGCGCGCCGCGGACTGTCCTGATAGCAGAAGCATTTCACCTGATATCCCAGCTCGGAAAGAGTCGCCGCGGCCGACCCTCCTGCAAGACCGGATCCGACCACGATGATCTTGTATTTCCGTTTATTCGCCGGGTTAATGAGCTTTGCTTTGCTCTTGTACTTTGTCCACTTCTCGGAAAGTTCGCCTTCCGGAATTGCTGAATCAAGTGAGCCGTTGGATGCCATATCTGGGATGGGTAAAAATTGAGAAAAATGAGATCAGCACTTGGGCGGGTCGATTACGAAAGTGGTGGAGGAGTGTTTCCCGGCTTCGCCGTTGTCTTCAATCGCTCCAAAAGTGATCAAGGTCGGAATAGAAAGAAACCCCAGCCACAGAATGATAGCGATAGCGATTCCTGCGTATTGGATCGCAACGCGTGTTTTTTCACTGCGGAGACCGAGCGTTTGGAAAAGGGAAGCAATCCCGTGTCGCAGATGCGAACAGAGCAAAGTCACGGCAATGATGTAAAAAAGAACAACGAGCGGGTTTTGAAAACCGGCGATGACCATTCCATAGACGTCATGGCGCGATGGATCTCCCGGATCTTTCATGCCGGCCAAATCAGGATCGACACGAATGGTGAAATGGAAAATGTGAAAGATGACAAATCCAAGAACGGTCAAACCGCTCCAAATCATGATTTTAGAACTTAGTGATGCTTTGACCGTTGCCTCGCAGGCGTATTTCTCGGAGCGCGCCCCTCGGTTTTGCCGGACGAGCGCGATTGTCGTAACGATGTGAAGGATAAAAGCCCCTAGCAAAACAATACGGAAAAGCCAGATGCCCACACCATGTAGAAAGTGGTGCAGAAAGTAGGCGTAGTCGTTCATCGACTCGCGTCCCTGAAAGATAAGAAGGTTACCGGCCATGTGCGCCAGCAAAAAGCCGACCAGGATGATACCGGTGACTGCAACGATCAGTTTTTTCCCGATCGAGGACCGCCAGAAGTTCAAGAGAGATTGCCCAAGCGCGTTCATTTGTGGTTTGTTAAGCAATACGTCGCCAATTTGCAAGAAGATGGGTGAGAATATTGAAAAAAAGTTGAGAGGCAGTCGCGACCGTCTCAAGGAATTCGACTCCATCTAAGCCCGGAGATTTAATTTGTCATTATATTTTGACAAACTAAACAAACTTCCCCAACGTTCCCTGGTCCGTGTATCCTTTCACTGGGTGCTTCGGACTGACCTTCTCATGAGCGACCTCCAATCTGATACCGGAGCTGGTGGGGATTACCCCAAGTCATCGAAGAAATCTGCCAAAGCAAAGGCGGGTAACGTTCAGTCCGACATGTTTCCCGGGGAGAACGGAGCAGGAGCAACCTCTCCCCGCAGCAGAAAAAAGGCAGCCGGCTACGACGACGGATTAAAAGCGCCTTCATCGATCGGAAAGAATTTCGTCCTTGATACCAACGTCCTGCTCCACGACCCGGACAGCATAGACAACTTTGGAGACAACCACGTCTGCATTCCGCTGGAAGTTCTCGGTGAGCTCGACAGGTTCAAAAACGAGCAAAGCGAGCGTGGTGCTAATGCCAGATCCGTCCATCGGAAACTCGCAGAGCTCTTTTCCACTCAGCCCGGCAACGCGACCAGAGGGATTCCGACCGAAGACGGCGGGTCTGTCAGACTCGCGCCCGGTGCAAATGGAAAACCCGCTGTCGACAACAGAGCGGCGGCGCTGATGGCAGCCTTTGGAGGGAATGAAACAAACGACAACCGCATCCTTGCCCGCACCGTTGAAGTCGCGGCAAAGAACAGCGCCCCTACCGTGCTCGTCACGAAAGATCTCAATCTGCAACTCAAAGCACACGCGATCGGCATTCCCTGTGAGGACTATCAAACCGACAAAGTCGCCTGTGAAGGCACCGGGGCAACATCCCCTCACATCATCGACCTGAAGCCGAACGAGCTTCAGCGCTTCGCAAGTTCCGGGACAATCGAGCTTGCTCAGCGCCACCGCATTTCCCCGAACGAATACGTGCTTCTAAAAGCAGGGGAAAAACGCACGATGCCAGCACGAATGGGCAGCGACGGGTTGTATCACAAACTCTATATCCCCGATCAAATTCGCATTCAAAAGGGAACACCGCTTCGCCCACTCAACCTCGGACAGCAATGCTTCATTGATGCGCTTCTCAACCCGGAGGCGACTCTCGTAACCTGCTACGGGCAGGCCGGAACCGGAAAGACTCTTCTCGCCGTCGCGTCGGCTCTCCACGCAACCTTCGGAGGCGATTTCAACGGGGTGACCGTAAGCCGTCCCGTGATTCCGCTTGGCGATACTCTCGGATTTCTTCCCGGCACCCTGGAGGAGAAACTCGATCCGTGGCTGAAGCCGATCTTTGACGCGCTCGAATTTCTTCTCACTCCCGATGGTGGGAGCGGACCAAAGCGGAAGCAGGCCCGCAATCGCAAAGGCGCGACTGATACGAACCTTACCACCGGAGGGAAAAAGGTCTACGACCCGCTGCTTGAATCCGGACTCGTTGAAGTGGAGGCTCTCTGCTACATCCGTGGGCGTTCCATTCCAAACCGCTACTTCATCCTTGACGAGGCCCAGCAACTGACACCTCTCGAGGCAAAAACGATCGTTACCCGCATGGCGCGGGGTTCCAAACTGGTCCTCGTGGGAGATCCGGCCCAGATCGACAACCCATACGTCGACCGACTCAGTAACGGACTGGTCTACACCCGCGACCGTCTCCGCGACGAGGCCTGCAGTTCGCACGTGACCCTCGAGCGCGGGGAGCGCAGCGTGCTTGCCGAGGCCGCCGCACGAAAGATGTAGGGATTCCAGGCAAAATCGTTTTTCGAGAAAGAAATTACTTTTCACGATCAGCCTGTTCGCGACGAAACCGGCATTCACTTCCAATTGAGCGTTGAAAACCCTCCGCTGAACGTTCAAGCTTTGATGCCTCTGAACCGTCCCCTATGGCCCGTGATTACACCGTAAAACGAGCAAAAAAGACCAGCTCTGACATCGATTACGAGAAAGAGCTGAACGCCGAGCAGTACGCCGCGGTATCGGCTCAGCCCGGCCCCTCGCTCGTAATTGCCGGTGCCGGCTCAGGGAAAACCCGCACCCTGACCTACCGTGTCGCCTGGCTGCTGGATCATGATATTCCTGCCCGGAATATTCTCCTGCTTACTTTCACGAACAAGGCCGCCCGTGAGATGTTGGAACGCGTCGAGCAGCTCGTTCCCTACGACACCCGCGACATCTGGGGCGGAACGTTCCACTCCGTCGGAAATCGCATTCTACGCCGTCACGCGCAGGAACTCGGATGGGAGCGTAATTTTTCGATCATGGACCGGGATGATCAGAAGAGTCTGTTGAGCTCCGTCATTTCGGAATGCGAAATCGATACCAAGAGCTCCCGTTTTCCCAAACCGGATGTGATCGGAGACATCTTCAGCCTGGCGAACAATACCGGACAGAGCATCGGGGATATTCTTCACTCCCGTTATTCCTACTTCGATCACCACGTTGAAGCCATCGAACTGATCGAGGAAGCCTATGAAGAAAAGAAAAAATCCACCAACTCGATGGATTTTGATGACCTGCTCCTCAAGCCGCTCGATCTTTTCCATCAGAAACCCCGAATTCGGGAGCAATACCAAAAGCAATTTGAGTGGGTTCTCGTCGATGAGTATCAGGATACCAACGCGGTTCAGTCTGAGCTGATCGATTTTCTCGCCGCCCCGCAGCGAAATCTTATGGTGGTGGGAGATGACGCCCAGTCTATCTACTCGTGGCGGGGCGCTGATTTCCGCAATATTCTCGACTTTCCCGAGCGATACGAAGGCGCCAAAAAATTCGTGATCGAGACAAATTACCGTTCCGTGCCTGAGATACTCACGCTCGCCAATGCTGCAATCGCCCCGAACACAGAGCAATTTCGCAAAAACCTTGCCCCCTGGCGTGGTCCCGCAGAAAACCTGCCGGCGCTCGTTCCCTTGCAGGATCCGAATACACAGGCGGCATTTGTCGCGCAACGCATTCTCGAACTCCGCGACGAGGGAATTGAACTGAATGAAATCGCGGTCCTCTATCGGGCACACTTCCACGCGATGGAGCTGCAGCTCGAACTGACAAACCGGAATATCCCTTTCGAGATCACGAGTGGTCTTCGTTTCTTCGAACAGGCGCACATCAAGGATGTCGCCGCGTTCATGAAAATCATTTACAACCGGCGCGACGAGGTTTCCTTCAAGCGCGTGGTCAAAATGCTGCCCGGTATCGGAGACAAATCTGCCGACAACATCTGGCGCGAGTGGACGAAGTCACCGGTCATGAAGCGCGACGAGCCTGTCGTTTTCTCTACCATCATGGCGGACTTCAAAGTTCCCGCCAAATCCAAACCCACCTGGGAACAACTCGGCTACACTCTCGACGAGCTCGTTGATGCCGACGGAAAAGCAAAACCTCCTGCTGCGATGATGCCATCCATTCTCGGCGGCGTCTACGAGGATTACATGCGGAGCAAATTTACCAACTTTGACAACCGCCGCCAGGACCTCGAGCAGCTCGAGAACTACGCAGTTCGTTTCGATGACTTGGAGGAATTTCTCAGCCAGCTCAGTCTGCTCGCCGGTCAGGATGCCGCTGACGCGCAGAAGGACGAACCTGACGAGGAATGCGTCTGCCTCAGCTCCGTTCACCAGGCAAAGGGGCTGGAGTGGAAAGTCGTCTTTGTAATCTGGCTCGCCGAAGGCAAATTCCCCGGAAGCCGGGTTCTCGAGGAGGACGCTGAAAACGAAACCAATGATGGTCTCGAAGAAGAACGTCGCCTTTTCTACGTCGCCGTGACCCGGGCGATGGACGAGCTTTATCTCTCCTATCCTCAACTCTGGCAGCGCGCCTACGACGGCGAAGTCATCCAGCATCCGTCACGGTTTTTGGATGATATTCCGGATCCTATGGTGGAGGAGTGGAATGTGGGGGCCGCGTGGTAGAGAGCGAAGTGGCCGCTTTCCGGGAACTGGAACTGTGGCTGGTTGGCCATCCCCCGGGGTCTGCGACCCCGGATTGTGCGTCCGTTTTAGATTGTGCGCCCTTTCCGGCCTCTGAGAGGCCAGCTACAGGGGCCGATGCTCCGGCTACAGTCTCCGCCTCAACGCCCTGTTTCGTCTCCAGGACAAAGTTGCCCGCTTTGTAAAGATCGATGTAGCGCGGAGCAATGGTTCCATCGGCCTTCGCGTGAATGATGGCACGATCGAAGGTGTAGGCATTTTCCGAGGCATCCGGTTTCGCAGGCTCGGGCCGCGGCAGGTCAAGCAAGTCGCAGAGTTCGGAGGGTGTAGTTCAGGAATTTAACCCTCGAATCAACCTGCTTCCCAACTGCCGGGTCGTGAATACCTTTCCGTTGGAGTTTAAGAGCGGCAACCCCAATTCTTTGCTGATTTGTCGCAGCACCGGCTTTGTAACGTCTTCTCGAATCCCATTCCGGAAGACGAGAATTGTTCCCGATTCCAGTTCCGTAATTTTGAACTGATCATGAGTCGCCTCGGCAACCACTTTTTGCTCATCGAGGGATCGCGCTTTTCGAGTCGTTCCTCTCAATCGCCCCAGTGGCAAATTCAATTTACTGCCCGATTCGGACATCAGCTTTCGCGCCTGTTTTACCGGCTTATCGAGCAGGGTTTCAATCTGCATCTCTTCGGTGTTAAGATAGAAAACCATGATGCGGTCTACCTTATCCAAAGTGTTCGCATTGAATGTAAGGTGCCCGGCGTTGTTCTGCTGCGTAGTTGTCTTTACGGAAATCCGCTCTCCTGACGATGATACGACATCGTAACCCGATTGATTTACTTCCGGGGCCATCTGTCCACCGGTCATCAATGCCGCATACAATTCTCCGATCCGACCGATCAAATGACGTTGTTCCTGAATGGCAACATCCCACGATAACTCGCGCTCCAGCCAGTTCATAGCTTCGCCGAGCGATTGGATAATCTGAATCTGTGTTAGTGCCATGCCCCGAAGTTAACGACTTTCATTCTGTTACAAACTCAAATCAGATACCGCGAGATCGCGAGCTACCTCCCCAAACTGATCCGCCGCAAATGCCAGATCCTCATGCGAATGGGCCGCTGACATCTGAGTTCGGATCCTTGCCTTGCCTTTAGCTACCACAGGAAAGGAAAACCCAATCACGTAGATTTCCCGTTTCAGCAATTCCTCCGCCATACCTGCTGCAAGCTTGGCATCGCCCAGCATCACGGGAATGATGGGGTGTTCGCCGGGTAAGGTGCTCAGTCCTGCCTTTTCAACCCTCTCCCGAAAGTAGCTCGCGTTGCTTCTCAGGGAGTCAATGAGCGAGGAATCCGCCTCGAGCAGATCGAGCGCCTTCAGCGAAGCCGCTACGATGGCCGGAGCGACCGAATTGGAGAAGAGGTAGGGTCTTGATCGCTGGCGCAGCAGCTCGATGACCTCCTTCCGCCCGCTGGTATACCCCCCACTCGCACCACCGAGAGCTTTACCCAGGGTTCCGGTAAAGATGTCAATCTGCCCCATCACTCCGCAATGCTCGTGAGTCCCGCGTCCG
>JAKSBG010000458.1 GCA_022361255.1 Verrucomicrobiales bacterium | reverse complement strand
CGGGCAAAAAACTCTTCCCGTCGAGCGGGCCGGCCGGCTCTGCTCCGACTGCGTCGAGGAGGGTGGGAACGACATCGACGTATTCGACGATGGCTCCGGAGGTGGTACCGGCCTTGACTTTGCCCGGCCAGCGGACAATGAGGGCGGTCTGCAGGCCGTTGTCGTAGCAGGTCCACTTGGCAAAAGGCATACTGTTGCCCTGCTCGCTGGAGAGCATCACGATGGTATTTTCGGCAAGATCGTGCTTGTCGAGCAGGTCCAGAATCTGTCCGACCTGACTGTCGTAGTAAGTGATTTCGGCAAGGTATTTGGCCATGCCTTCTCTGGTCTCGGGGGTGTCAAGAAGCCAGGGGGGCAGTTTGATTTTGTCTGTAGGATATTGATCCGGATCCCCGTAGGTCCAGGGGGTGTGAGGTTCGTTGGAGCAGGCAAACAGGCAGAACGGAGTGCCGGCATCCTTTGATTCTGTCATCAGGGTTTCGATGACTTCCATATCAGGATTTTTCTGACCGGAATACTCAAAGGGAAAGACGCTGTCGGGAGCAATATGGCGTTTTCCGCTGAGGGCGACGCGGTAGCCATGCGGTTTCAGATGATGGACGATGCTCTTCGTTCCCTCCTTCGCGAAGGTATGATTCGGATAGGCGCCGCTTTTGACCGGGTGGATGCCGGTGTAGAGGTTGTGCCTTGTCGGTGAGCACATCGGTGCCGCCTGAAAGCAGTGCGAGAATCGCATTCCCTCCGAAGCGAGGCGCTCGAAGTTAGGCGTGATAGCCTGCCCTCCATAAACGCTGAGATCTGTGTGAGTGAGATCGTCGGCGTTGATGAAGATAATATTCGGCAGTTCGCCGGCAGGGGCTGACTCCAAAGCAAAACTGCCCGCAGCGCAGAAAAGCGCGGCGGGCAGGAAAACGGAAAGTTTCATTTGGAATCCGTTACTTTTTGTAAGCTTCGATCGAAGTGACCTTATAGGCTTTTGCCTGACCTTCTGCGGTATGGAATTCGATTTCGTCACCGGGCTTTTTGCCGAGGAGGTCGTTACCGCGTTCCGACAGATAGGCGATGACGCCTTTCTCAGGATCGGAGTCCCAGGCTCCCAGGACGGTGTAGCTCAGGGAATCGCCACCGTCGGTGGACTCGAGTGTTACCACCGTTCCGATGGATACCTGTGAGGTATCGGTTTCGGAAAAGTCGGTTGGCTGGGCGAGTTTGAGATCGCGTTCCCAGTCGTTCTGGCGCTTCATCAGCACGCGCTGGTATTCTTTGGCTGACTTGTATTCGAAGTTCTCGCGAAGGTCGCCGTAAGAGCGGGCAATTTTGATATCCTCGCGGTTCTGCGGGATTTCCTCCTTGATGAGCTTGTCGTAGGCAGCTTTGCGTTCGGCGAGGCTTTCTTCGGAGACGATAAGGGCGTCGTCCTTTTTCTCTTCGCGACCACTGAGCAGATCCTGCACATCGGGATGGAGTTTGATTACCCGTGCGACCAGAGACTTTCTCGTCAGCTCGTCGAATGAGGCGGAGTTGATGAGACGCCCCGTGAAGTTGCGAATCGTGTTGATGTTGGCTCCGTCGATGAGATCGGGAATCAGCTCCCGGTCATCTGCCACGAGATCGCGGAGGCGGTTTGCGGAACGAACCGCGCCTTCGTCGTTGAGCTGATCGGATTCGAGCGAGCTCATGACGTTGAGGCTGAGCGTCGGCGTGAACACGTTCTGAGCGAGTCCTTTGCGCTCGCGGCAGATCCACGCGAGTGCGTCAGAAGCGAGAGTTCGCTGCTGCAGGCCTTCCTCCATGTATCCGACAAAGGCGTCTTTTTCCTCTTCGGAATCCATGTAGTTGGCGATCTCGGTGATGGAACGCAGATTGCACTCGGGAACGAGTTCGAGAAGCTTCTGGACCCAGTCGTCGCCGAAGGCATCGGGGAAGCTGCGAAGAACCTGACGAAGTCGAGTCAGGGACAGGTCTTCGAAAAGTCCGGGAATTGCGCTTTCGTCATCGGAGAGAATGTCCGCCACAGTGATCTGCCCTTCCGGTCTTTCGTAATCCTTGAGCTTGCCCTGAAGTTCTTCGCGGACGAGGAGGAGTTCTACGGCGGGAGCATACTGGAGCTTCACGCCTTTTTTCGCGATGTCGGAGATTTCGTCGGCGAGGTCGACCAGTTTTTGCTGGTTGTCTTTGAAGGCCGCGATGTCTTTGATGACCGCTTCGACACCTTTCACTTTCGCTTTGAGATCACGGGCTTCGCGGAAATCTTCGATGAGTCCTTCGGAAGGATCGAAATCCTTGCCGCGCATCTCGAGAGGCTCGGTGCGTTTCGCGGGAACAATGAACCGGTTGTCTTCACGTAGCTTTTTCTTCGTGCTGTCCCACCAGCTCTTGTATTTCCCCTCGTCAACGACGCGGCCTTTGATCATTTCCTCCAGTTCATCGAGGTAGAGTTTGTCATCGTGACTGCCGAGCGCGAGGCCTACGAGTTCAACCGGATCGGCCTTGGCCATGTCCTGAAGCTCTTCCAGAGACGTCAGGCGACGGGCAAGAAAAGAATCATCCGCGAGAGGTGTCAGTGACATGCCGGCGAACTTCATTCCCAGCTCATGACCGGGCTTATCTTCAAAATCGACCACTACCTTGACATTGAGACGGTCCCAGTCGGCGATACGTCCGACGCCCCAGCTTTTGTGACGACAAAAGGTTCCGGGGGTAAGGGGTTCCAATTCTTCGGCGGTGGCCGCTTCGATTTTTCCTCTGGAAAGGAGTTTTTCTAGATCTGGGTGCATTATGTCCAACATAGGAGGAACATTGAAACAGCCAAGCGAAAAAAAATTTTTGGTTGCCAAGCGGGAATGACCTGTCTAATCTGCGCCTCACTATGAAGAAAATTCTGGCCGTCCTTATGCTCGTAGCGTTCTCGTCGGTATCTCTTGGAGATATTCATGAGCCGCCCAAGACGAAATACACAAAAACTCGCAAGCTCGCGCGTGGTATTTCCAACATCATGTATGGATGGACCGAGGTTCCTACCACGATGCATCGCTGGGGCGAACTTCACACTGAGCAGGCTGCTGGAATCTACTCTGCAGGATTTCTCCAGGGAGTTCAGCGTGCCGGTGCCCGCCTCAAGTATGGCTTTTACGAAGTGATTAACTGGCAGCGCCCTCTCTACAAGGACAGCTACCGTCCGCCAATGCCCGACATCGATTACCTTCCCTGGCGTGGATACGAAGAGTTTCCTCCTCAGATTGGATTTCTTTCCACGGTTGGTTACACACGTGGACGCACCTGGTAAAAATCAGGAACAGAAATTTTCAAAAAGCCGTTTCTCCTCCGGGGGAACGGCTTTTTTGTTTTAGAAAACCTCCGTTCAGGACTGGAATGTCCGGATGAAATCGGAGTAGAACTTCACCCCGTTCTCGAGATCTTCGATTGCGAGAAATTCATCTTTGGTGTGGGCCTGGGCGATATTGCCGGGGCCGACAGCGACTGCTGCGAGACCCTTCTCTCCCAACCTGCCGGCATCGCAGAACCACGGCGCGGTGGTCAGTTTTGAGCCGATTGATTGCAGGCGCTTCACTCCATCCGTTTCCGGATCCGTAAAGAGCGGCACAGAATGCCCCAGGATTCTTGTCGAGATTTTTCCCTGTGGGTCGAAATCTGCCAGCAGCCTGCTGACGAGGGCTTCGCATCCACCAGCCGCATGAAAGGCCGGAGTCTCGCGAAAGTCGAGGACAGCCCGGCAGCTTGATGGAACGATATTCGGGCTCGAGCCTCCGGAAAATTCACCAAGGCTCACCGTGGGATTTCCGAGTACAGGGTCCGAAAAGGATGGAAGCTCCCTCTCGAGGGCCACAAGGAGCGGTTCCAGCACGGGTAGAAGTTTCCGGATCGCGTTCTCTCCGCGTTCCGGTGTGGATCCATGGCAGGATACGCCTTCTGTCGAGAGCTCCAACCAGACACAGCCTTTCGAAGCGTGGACTGTTTCCAGCCCGGTGGGCTCCCCGACGACCGCGAATGAGAATTCATCCGCATGATGTTCCGCGAAGTGTATGGCTCCGGGTTGGCCCGCCTCCTCTCCCATCAGGCCGACGAAGGTTACCGCGTGGGACAGCGAGGGAATGACCTCGCGCAACTCATGGAGAGACCAGAGCATGGCAGCCATGGTTCCTTTGGTGTCAGAGGCTCCCCGACCGAAGAGTTTCCCATCCCGAATTTCACCGGAAAAAGGTTCGATCGTCATGCCGCGAACACTGACGGTATCGGTATGAGGGGCGAACAGCAGCCCGGGTTTATTTTCCCCCCCGGGAAACCGACCGATGACATTGGGGCGTCCGGGCAGGACTTCTTCAAAGGATACTTCCGCTCCGCAATGTTTCAGAAACTCACCGACACGTTCGGCGCATTGTTTCTCTCCGGGAGCATCCTGACCGGGCGCGCTGTCCGGATTTACGCTGGGAATCTTCACCAACTCCTGAAGAAGCGAGATGACGGAATCGGGGTTGTTCATAGTCAATCTGATACGGGTTTCCCGAGCCTTCCGCAATCTTGAGGATCAAAAAAGCAGAAATTGGCGTTTCGTGCCGATTATGCTGTTGACATGCGGCGCTCATGCTGGCCTAAATATTGGTTCGAAGTTTTTAAATTTGTCTTTATGAGCGACACAGAACCTCAAAAGCCATCGGTCAGCACGTCTACGGTTCCTTTGAAGAAGGAAACCGTCCGAATCAGTCTGCGCGCGCCTGCAGAAGATTCGGGCCCCGTGGCACCGAAAGGATCAACCGCACCGGTTCCGCCTGATGCACCCAGCACAGCGCCGATTCCCGGTTCGACTGCGACCGGTCCTGTACCTCCGGCTGTCGGAGCGACAGATTCCGACCCGATTGATTCCACAGCACCGCTGCCTTCTGATGGCCCGACGACGGATCCAATCGAGTCTACGGCTCCGCTGCCGACCGACGCTCCGACGACCGCGCCTATCGCGAATGCAGGTGCACCGACGGCGCCGACTACACCTCCGGCTCCGTCAGCTCCTCCTGCGCCACCGTCTCCAACGCCGCCTCCCGCACCCAGTGCAGCGGCACCAACGCCGCCGCCGGCACCATCAGGTGCGCCGGCTCCCCCGGCACCTCCAACCGGAGCGAAGACCATTCCTCTTTCCAAGGGACCCGATCCGCTCGGACCCACCAAGCCAGTTGGCACGGCACCTCCTGCTGCGCCTCCCGGCGGACCTGATCCGCTCGGACCAACTGCTCCGGTTGCTGCTTCCGCAGCGCCTGCAGCCGCGTCTCCGGTGGGTGCGAAAACGATTCCGCTTGCGAAGGCTCCGGCCGGCGCAGGGCCCGGACCTGTCGGAAAAGCCACGACGCCTCTTCAGGAGGGCGGTCCGAAGCCGCTGCCTCAGGCAACCGTAAAAATGGGCTCGACTCAGCCGATGGGTTCCACCGGTACGCCTACGAAAACCATTTCCCAGAAACCGAACATTCAGTCCACTGCCGAAGAGGTGGAGGAAGAATGGGAGGAAGAATACGAAGAATCAGGACTCATGCCATTTGCTATCATTGTTCTCATCCTGTCCCTTGCTGTGCTTGCGATCGAGCTTGTCACGAAGATGGGTGCAGGTGGTTGATCGATTCCCGATCATCCTCGTTCGAAGGCTGACTTCACCGTGCGACCGGTGGATCATCTCCGGATGCAGATTTGGGTGTCTTTGCCGAAGAGCTGAGACCACAAGTCGCATTTGTGCGTGCAATCCTCGCCGGATGCTTGTAATTCCGGCTTGCTCGTTGCCGGAAAATAGAGGATCAGTTTTCACGTGGCAGTAAAGCCGCGCCAGAATTCCTTTCTAAACTACTATTCCTCACTCAAATGGCCCACGAATCCATCGTAAATCTCACCGCAGACAACTTCGCTGACGAGGCGGAAAACGCATCTGTCCCCGTTCTCATTGACTTTTGGTCGGAGCACTGCGGTCCCTGCAAGATGCTCTCTCCCGTGCTTGATGAAGTTGCCGGTGAACTGGGCGACTCCGCCAAAATTACGAAAGTGGACGTTATGGATCAGCGCGATCTTGCGATGAAATTCGGTATCCGCGCCGTCCCGACTCTCATTTTCATGAAAGGTGGAGAGATTCAGGAAACCAAAACCGGGATCATGAGCAAAGACGCTCTCATTGAGAAGCTCCAGTCCCTCGCTTAACCCTGTCAGATCGCGGACCGAACAGGGTATGGTATCACTCCAAACCCTGTTGGCTGCCATCCGGCGATTTCATACTCCGGCGGATCGGTTCCGCTGCTGTTCGCATGCCTGACAAAGAGAACAATTTTCGCCCTGCCTTTCTCGCGATTCTTTTTCTGCTGATCGTGACCGTCGGGTATCGGGTTGCGGCCTCGCATTATGATTTCCTGGGCAACACGGCTCCGATTATGGCCATCACTTTTGGCGGAGCGTTGCTGTTAGGCTTTCGTTTCTGGTGGGTTCCGGTAGTGTTGCTCGTTGTCAGTGATATTGCGCTGGGAATCTGGCACGGATCGGGAGGGCTCGGGAGCTACACGATTTTTTCCGTCGCGGTTTACGTTTGCGTTGCCGCTGCGGCCGGTTTTCTCAGCCGGGGTGGAATCACGTGGCCGAAACTCTGGTGCGGCACGTTGCTTTGCAGTGTGCTTTTCTATCTCGCGGCCAACACCTTCAGCTGGATGGTTTGGGGTGGCTACGAGAAATCTTTCGCCGGGTGGTGGCAGAGTCAGACTACCGGGGTTCCCGGATACCCTCCCTCCTGGATGTTCCTGCGAAACGCGATTATCGCGGATTCGATCTGGTGTGCTGTCGCGGCTGTTGTCATGACAGTCGAGCGCAGAGTCGGTGTGACAGCCACTGAGGTCAGGGCCGGTCAGTAGAAAGGGGAGGGGCTTGCCGATATCCGGCAATCTCTCTCCTAGTTTCTTGCACAGTTTCTTCTGCTGCGTACCGTTGCGGCATGTCTGAAACCTCTCACCCTTTTCTCCAGGACGATTTTCACATCCGTTGGTCGAGTCTCGTTCCCTCCTCCATTGAAACGGATATCCGCAAGACTCTCAACGAGGCACAGGAGCAGATTGACGCTCTTTCCGGCGATTTCAATGCGGCGGACCTGACTTTTGAAAACACTCTTCTCGCGCTGGAGGAGGCGACTGAAAACCTCTCATCAGCCTGGGGACTGGTGAGCCACCTTGATTCGGTTCGAAACAGTGATGAGCTGCGGGACGCGCAGAATGCGATGTTGCCGGAAGTAACACAGTTCTTTTCCCGAATCCCCTTGAATGACGGTCTTTGGAAGCGCATCAAAGCATACTCGGAAACGGATGAAGCAAAATCCCTCGGAGGGATCCGGGAGCGCTTTCTGGAGGAAACGGTGAAGGACTTCCTGCGTTCCGGAGCCGATTTACCGGAGGACAAAAAGAAGCGACTCGAAGAGGTTCAGTCGGAGCTCGCCAAAGTTACGCAGAAGTTTTCCGAGAACGTTCTCGACTCCACGAATGCCTGGGAGCTGATTTTGGAGGATGATTCGCGACTCGGAGGTTTGCCGGAAACGGCGAAGGCGGTGCTGAAGGCGGAAGCGGCGGCGAAAGACCTGGGCTCGGAAGACAATCCAGTCTACCGAATTACATTGAAGGCACCTGTTTTCATTCCTGTTCTCGAATATGCGGATGATGAGACGCTGCGTCGTGAGGTGTGGGAGGGTAGCATCACGATCGGACGGAAGGGGGAATACGACAATACGGATCTGATTCGACAGATCCTGACATTGCGCCAGGAAAAGGCGGAGATTCTCGGGAAGAAGAACTTTGCAGATCAGGTACTGGAAGAGCGAATGGCAAAGGACGGGGCAACGGCTCTCGCGTTTGTGGAGGATCTCGCGGAGAAAACGATACCGTTTTTCAAAAAGGAAATTGAAGAACTGAAGGAGTTTCGCACGAATCAGGATTCCGGTTTTTCGGGAGAGTTCGAGCCCTGGGATGTCGCTTACTGGTCTGAGAAGTTACGGAAAGCGCAGTATGATTTCGATGAGGAAGAGGTGCGCCCCTATTTCGCGATCGACAATGTGATCGAGGGAATGTTTCGACTGACGGAACAGATTTTCGGATTTCGGATCGAAGAGAAAAAATCCGTGTTCGCAAAACCGGGTGAAGCTCCCGGGGAGGAGGGTGTCGAAGTCTGGCATCCGGAAGTGAAATTCTACGAACTCTGCGACGAGACGACCGGAGAGCTGCTCGGATCCTTTTACGCCGACTGGCATCCTCGCGAAGACAAGCGTGGCGGTGCCTGGATGAACTACCTGAAGACGGGTGAGCCTCCGCAGGAGGGGAAAGCGCGCATGCCCCACCTCGGATTGATCTGCGGAAATCTGACGCCTTCCTCCGCCGACAAGCCGGCTTTGCTGACGCACGGCGAGGTTGAGACTGTCTTTCACGAATTCGGGCACCTCTTGCATCACCTCCTGGGCGACGTGGAAATCAAATCATTCAACGGAGTCAAGGTCGTGTGGGATTTCGTCGAGCTTCCGTCGCAGATCATGGAGAATTTCTGCTGGTCGCGGGTGAGCCTCGACTTTTTTGCGAAGCATTACGAAACGGGTGAGCCAATCCCGGAGGAGTTGTTTCAGAAAATGCTGGGAGCGCGGAATTTCCATTCGGCGATGGCTCAAATGAGACAGCTTTCTTTCGGAAAGATGGATTTGGAACTGCATGTGAACCATGCGCCACCGGAAGAGGGTGCTAACCTCGATGAACTGGTTCGCGAATTGCTGGAGGATTATGTGATGCCGCTGGCAACAAAGACGCCGACGATGGCGCGACGATTTACCCACCTGTTTGCGAGTGCGACTGGATATG
>JAKSBG010000191.1 GCA_022361255.1 Verrucomicrobiales bacterium | reverse complement strand
CAGCTGCGAGAGGCATGCTGTGTCCGAGGATCGGCTTGATGCCGTCTTTCGTGTATTTGCCTTTACGGGGTCCGAGAATGAGGACACAGGCAAGAGCAGCAGCACCACCGAATCCGTGCACCACAGTGGATCCAGCGAAATCGTAGAAAGCAGCATCGCCACCACCCAGTGTGGAAAGCCATCCGCCACCCCAGTGCCAGGAACCGGCTACCGTGTAACCAACCGCCACAAGGATCGTGGAGAAAATCATGAAGCTGGAAAGCTTCACACGTTCCGCAACAGCACCGGAAACAATCGTTGCCGCAGTAGCAGCGAACATCGCCTGGAAAATGAAGTCACCGTAAGCAGTCATGGCGAGGCTGAGGCCGCCGTATGCCCAGGTGTCGTTGTCACCCCCGGTCAATCCGGAGATCGGGCCGTTGATCCCAAGCCATCCGGGAATCTGCCAGGAATCAACAGGATAGTGAGTGTTAAATCCCATCGCGGCGTAGGTCAGGAGACCAACACTGATGATCCAGACATTCTTGAAAAGAATGTTTACCGTGTTTTTGGACTGAGTCAGTCCAGCCTCGAGCGTAGCAAAGCCGAGGTGCATGATGAACACCATCGCGGCAGCGATGACCGTCCAGAGCATAGAGACGGTGAAGAAGTCAAAGGTGGGAGCCAGGCCCTCACCGGAAGCTCCCTCGAGGAAAGCGTTGAATTCTTCAATGGATCCCGCTTCAGGTTCCGGAGCAGCTTCCTCCGCAATAGCAGTTCCAAACACAAGCGGCGAAACCAGGGCAGCCACTAACAGCAATGTTTTCAGGTTGAATAGGTATTTCATATTTCAGTTTTTTCGATTGTTAGCGACCACCCCTCAAAAAGAATTGCCGCTCACAGGTTCACGACCTGAAAAAGCACCTCTCGTGCCAACTTCGAAAAAACTTTTCAAAAACAGCAACGCTGAATACCACAACAAACTGAATACAAACCCATTACGGAAACCCAAAAAGTTTCAAAAAACCTCAAATACCACCACAAAACAGGGTAAAATGGCGAAGCTAACCCTGTTGGCAGGGGGGCCTAACCCTGTTTGGTATCGCCGCCGGAATCGTCGCGTACAACCCGGCCTCCGAGTGAGAGAATACGGGCGTTTGCTTTGGCGTCTTCCGCCTCTGCTATTTGACCGTCCTGCACATACATTTGTGACAGGGCAGTCCAGGCGAGGAGATCGTTGGGCTGCAAGGTCGTTGCCTTGAGCCCGGCACCGATCGCCTCTTTGATCCGGTCGGTTTTCATCAGCGCCATCGCCAGCGCGTGCCAACCGTCAAAAAACTCCGGATCGAGTTCTACACACCGTCTGTATTTTTCGACGGCAGACTCGAGGTCGCCAATGGCGAGATCGCCATTGGCATCATCAAAAAGATCGTCGAGTTCAGAACTCACGATGCGTCTCCAGCGGGAGCTTCTTCACCGCTTTCTCCGCCCTCATCAACCGGCATGGTTCCATTCCCCGTCTGACGTCCGCCAAACGGATCACGGGCGGAGGCTGACTCCAGGCGGCGCTGATTAAACCAAGCCGTAAACAGCGTGCGCCGCAGAGAATTCTCCGTCGAAGCCGTCATGGAACGCTCTTTCGATTCCTTTTCCTCATCTTCAAAGATATCAATTTTATCGACATAGACGAGATAGAACCCTTTCCCGTCCGGCTGATCCACTACTCCGGATACGCTTTTCGCCTCACCTGCCTCTTCCGCGGCAGAAAGCAAAACGCTGGCATCGTTGCGACCCGCAGGCGGTTCCGCACGGGAAAACGCGTCGAGCTTCTCCACTTTCAGTCCGGCAGCCTTTGCCACTTCGCCGAACGGCTTCCCTGCTTCGAGGCCCTCCACGAGCTTGGCTCTCGCTTCATTGGCGGCGTCATTGACAAGGCGATTGGACTTCTGATTCTTCAGAACGGTTTTGATCGCTTCGGTTGCTTCCTCAAGAGTCAGCGGGCGGGGATCTACCGCCTCAGCAAAGTGAAACACATAATAACCTCCATCTCCTGTAGGAATCGGGACAGTCACATCGTCGATTTGCAGAGTCGTTGTGAAGAGCTGCTTGAGAACTTCCCCTTTGTCCTTGAGTGGATCAGGAGGGGAAACCGCAGGAAATGCCTCAAATTTACCCACTTTCATTTCGTAGTGTTCCTGTGAGCCTTCCTTGAGCTTCGCGATCTTGACGAAGTCGGCATCTTTCTCAGCAAGGTCCGCATAAACACGATTCACCGCGTTTCCGAAATCCCGCGCCGCTTTTGCTTTCGTCTCATTCGTCGCATCCTCCGCCAGCTTCTTCGGGGTGAAAATTGCGTAATCAAAGGCACGCTTCGGATCGGCCTGCAGACCTTCTTTGTTCGCCTCGTAGTATTCCTTCACCTCTGCGTCGGTGACTTTCAGATCTTTGCTGAAGGTGTCGCGGTCAAATGTGACGAGACTGGTGTGGTAACGCTGATTCTGCTTCGTGTAGATGCGCTCTGTTTCGCTGGGAATCGAAACAATTCCCGCCCCGATCAGATCACGCAGCTTTTGAAAAGACAGGTAGTCTTTCACAAGCTGGGCAAAATCCCCGTCCGTAAACCCGTTTGGTCCAAGAATGCTGTTCTTCACATAATCGGCGCTGACGAGAGGTTGCTGGAATATAGGAAGCTTCGGAATCGCTTCTTTGATCTCCTGCTCGCTCGGATTGATCCCCATTTTTTCGGCCTCTTTCCTCAATATGATGAGGCTCATGATGAAATTGGTCCGGTCATCGTCCATACGGTCCTCGCCGAACATAACAGTGACAAAATCATACATCCCGAGCTGGATCGCGACGTCGTAATGATTGGAAAGGAGGGAGACCTCTTTCTGCCGGTAGCAGCGGTCGTAAACTTTCACAACACAATCCTGACGACCGACCGTGCCCTGCACAAAATCGAAGTCGGAATAGAGGAAAGCGAACGCGATCACAATAAGAATGGTGACAACGATGAGTGTGCCTTTTTGAATGTGGCGAATCTGGGTCAGCATGGGATGGACTCGTGGTTGGTCTCGTGGATCAAACGGCTGCTTTCAGCCGGACTTGATCAAGGGCCGGGAAGGTAGAGAAAAAGGGGGCTTCGGGCAAACAGTTTTTAGGGAACGGAAACGGGGACTCCCACAGACGGAAAACGCCCCTGCTCCACATCTTTCTCAGCCCTGCCCGGCGAGGTGCCGCGACATTGCGAGGCGGGCTGCTTCAGGATCGCCCTGACGGAGCACTTCGACGAGCTTGCGGTGCCCCCGACAGGTTTTTTCTGCGTCCCCGGAAGTGAGCCCGGTGCGTTTTTTCTCCGCATCAAAAAAGCGCGCCAACACCTGATGATCCCTCGAGGCGTCGGCAAGAAAACGGTTCCGTGAGGCTTCCACGATGCGGGAATGAAACGATTCCTCGATCTCCATCCATCTCTGCATCTGCTTTTTCGTCGCTGTTTTGTCACTACGCGCGGCAATCTTTGCGGCAATTTCCTCCCACTCTTCTATATGCCCTTCGAGAGCGAGAAGTTGCCGGTTGGTGATATGCAGAGCCGCTTCGGCGGCCGCACCGCTCTCGATACAGGCCCGGAAGGCGATCAATTCCTCCATTTCCCGCTCATCCGCAGCCCGGACAAAAGATCCAGACCCCGGAATCTGCTGAACAAGCCCCTCGCTCGCGAGGCGGGAAATCGCCTCACGGAGTGGAATGACACTGAGTCCGAACTCAGTCGCAAGCTGGCGGTTCACCAGTCGCTGGCCCGGGGAAAACGCCCCGCCCATCAATTTTTCGCGCAAGAGCGCGTAGGCTTTTTCGGTCTGGGTTGTCGCAGTGGTCAAAACAGTTGGGAAAAGCTAGAGTATGCCGTGTTTTTCGAAAACTTCAGCCACCGGGACCCCGGCGGCAAGCTCTTCGCGGACCGTGTCTTCACCGGAAACCTTTTCCAGTGCGAGTTGAATGGCCTCATCCGCCACTTCTGCAGGAATGGCCACGACCCCGTCGTGATCCCCGAGAATGAGGTCTCCATTCTTCATTTTCACCCCATCGATTTCAATCGGTTCACCGATACTGACGACATCAATTCGCCCGAGGCTGTCCGCCGGCGTGACCCCGATCCCAAAAACGGGAAAATCCATCTGCTCAAGTGCCCAGAGATCACGGGTGCAGGTGCTCATCACAATCCCGCGAACGCCTTTTGCCATGCAGGCAGTGCTGAGCAGCTCGCCCCAGAAGGAACACTCGTAGTTGTGCCCTGCATCGACAACGAGGACATCATCCTCTTTCATTGTGTCGATCGCAGCCATCTCGAGCTTGTAGGGCTCTTCCGGAACGTAATCAACTTCGACGGCTTTCGCGGTAAAAATACGACCACTGACACGACGGGTCGGAGTAAGGGCCTTGACCCGCGAGCTGAGACTCTGGGACCGATGCCCCATTTTATCAAGCACATCGCCTACGACGGCACTGTAGAGTTTTTCCAGGGATTCCAGGTGATTCATGATATTTTGTCAGGAAAGTTGATATGGAGAAGATCGAGGGTGTCGCGATGAATCATAGCCTCGATCTCATCAGAATTGAGCCGGGGAAGTGCGGTGCCTTCCAGCATGTCATTGAGGTGACGAACGTCGTGCACAGAATCGTTCACGGTCGTAAAAGGAAAATCGGTTCCGAACAGCACTTTGTGCCAGACTCCGTATTCCTGCACGAGCATGAGACTCTGATAGAGCTGAAACGGCCGGTAGTGAAGCGCACTGATGTCCGCATAAACATTCGGGTGCTTGCGAATCGTGACGATACACTCCCCTTCGTAGGGATGACCGAGATGCGCGAGGATCAGTTTCAGATCCGGATATTTTACCGCCACCGGCTCGATCGAACGCGGCAGCGTACACTCCAGCGGAGCCTGGGCAATAAACGTCGTTCCCATGTGCATGAGCACCGGAAGGCCGTATTCACTGCAGTATTCCCACAGTGGATTCAGGCGCTCTTCATCGACGCGGTATCCGGCATACATCGGGAGAAGTTTCACCCCTTTCATCCCGAGTTCCTGATGGGCAAAACGAAGCTCGTCTTCCCATCCCGGCTGGGTCGGGTCGACGGAAAGAAATCCGAAAAGCCGGCCCGGATCCTGTTCGACATATCGGGCCACGTCCGCGTCGTCGACCCAGATTCCAGCCAACTTCGCCTTTCCGCCGAATACCGCCGAGACGGTATCGTGAGGCGCAGTCTCCCGGTATTTTGCGTAATCGACTGATAAATCCACTTTCGCCCCGGCCCGCGCACCTTCGGCCTGGCGGATAAAATCCGAAGTGAAATCGCCGGGAAAATTCCAGAAATGGCTGTGGATATCGACAATCATAAAATCCTCAAAAGAAAAATCTCGCGAATGTTATACCATGTTATAACGTATCTTTCCGCGCTGCCAAACACTTTTTCCTTCCGCATGCAAAACTCACCACTTGTTCTCGTTATCGGCACCGGCTCAATCGGGGAGCGGCATCTTCGCTGTCTTCAAACAACCGCCCGATGCAGACTTAGTTTCTGCGAACCGATAGAGGAACGACGACGTGAAGTAGCGACACGCTACGGAATCGAAACCGATCTCGCATTTCCCACCCTTGAAGCTGCCCTTGCCTCCGGACAGAATTTCACCGCTGCCGTCGTCTCAGCCCCGGCCCCGTTTCACATTCCAATGGGAAGGGAGCTGGCGGAACGGGGAATTCACATTCTGATGGAGAAGCCGCTCAGCCTGTCGCTCGACGGGGTGGAGGATTTCCGCAATCTCATTGAGCAGAAAGAGATCGTCGTCGCGATTGGATACACACACCGCGCTCATCCCGGAATGATGAGACTGAAAGAGATCTACGATTCCGGGGAGTTCGGTCAGGCCATCGAAATGAGAATCGACGTTGGCCAACCCTTCGCAAAAATCCGACCTGCTTATCCGGACGTCTACTTTGCCGACCGGGCGATGGGTGGTGGTGCGATTCAGGACATGATCACCCATTTCTACAGCGTCGGAGACTGGTTACTCGGTCCGATCGACGAGCTGGTCACCCACGCGCGGCACCAGGCTCTTCCCCGCGTCGAGGTGGAAGATACTGTGCACACTCTCGCTCTCCACGGAAAGGTGATGGCGACCTACGCACAGAACCTGACCCAGCCACAAAACGAAGCGACTTTGACTCTGATCTGCGAACAGGGAAGCATCCGGACCGACTATGCCAAAAAACGTGTCTCTCACATTCGCGAACCCAATGGAGAATGGGAGCACACGCCTTTCACGCTGGACGATATCGACGAAATCTACATCACCCAAAACTCGGCCTTCCTCGACGCGCTGGAAAATAAAGGCCCCGTTCTTTGCACTCTGGAAGAGGCCATCCGAACCCTCCGGGTAAACCTGGCTTCTCTCAAAAGCGCAGAGACAAAAACCTGGCAATCACTTTCATGAATCCTGAACCCGACATCCAGCAACTCTTTGATCTCACCGGGAAAACCGCCCTCATTACCGGGGCGAGCGGATACCTCGGCGGAGCAATGGCTCGTGCACTCGCCGAAGCAGGTGCCACCGTCATCGTCGGAAGCCGTGATGAATCGCGTGCTAACGATACCGCAGCAGAACTCCCCGCCCGAAAGGGACAAACTCATTTCGGCGTCGCCCTCGACAACCGGGACGAGCAATCTCTGGAGTCCGGCTACGCGAGTGCAGTGACAGAAAGTGGCGGCATCGACATTCTTGTGAACAATGGCCATGCTGCGGATGCGCACGACTGGACCAATGTTTCGGCTTCTGATTTTACTGATCAGCTTGCCAACGCGACGGGCTATTTCCTTCTCGCCCGCCACCACCGCAACCACCTCGTCGAAAGAGGGCGCAAAGGATGTGTTCTCATGATCGGATCGATGTATGGCGTTGTGGGCTCCTACCCCGATGCCTACGAAGGAGTCGCCCCCGCCAGTCCCGTTCACTACCACACACTGAAAGGGGGCATCGTCCACCTGACACGCCATCTCGCGGTCTACTGGGCAAAAGACGGAGTCCGCGTCAACTGCCTCAGTCCGGGTCCTTTTCCATCCGAGAAGGCTCCGGAAGAAATGGTGAGACGCCTTACCGAAAAATCCCCGATGGGAAGAATGGGCCTGCCTTCAGAATTGAAAGGCCCGATGTTGCTTCTGGTAAGCGATGCGGGTTCCTATCTAACCGGGCAGAATTTGCTGGTCGATGGAGGATGGACGGCCTGGTGAAAAATCCGCTACCCTTTCACAGAAAATGAAACTGCATCCCCACTCGCGACGCTCCTTTCTAATGGGAAGCTCGACACTCATTCTTGCGAGCGGCACTTCCTCAGCCCAAAACACCCCCCTGGTGCGCGCAGGTCTAGTCACCGATCTGCACCACGCAGATAAAGAAACCCGTGGATCACGGCACTACCGCGAATCGCTCCGGAAACTTGAGGAAGCAGGGAAACTTTTCTCCCGGTATGAGCCCGACTTTATCGTCGAACTGGGAGACATCATCGACGCTGCGGAGGACGTTGAGACGGAGCTTGCCTATCTCGGAACAGTCCACAAAGCTTTTTCCCGTCTACCCGGGGAGAAACACTACGTTCTCGGCAACCACTGCGTTGACACCCTGACAAAATCCGAATTTCTCGGCATTGTCGGACAGGACAGGTCCTTCTACTCATTCGACAGAAACGGAGTCCACTTCATCATTCTCGATTCCTGCTTTCGCAGCGATGGCGAGCCCTACCAGAGGAAGAACTTCCAATGGACCGATGCCAACATTCCGGAAGCGGAACTGGACTGGCTGGAGAAAGACCTGCAATCAACCTCTGCCGAACAGGTCATCGTTTTCGCCCACCAGCGGCTCGATTTAGAAGACTCGGAAAACCACACTGTGAACAACGCTTCGGAAGTTCGATCCATTCTTGAGAAAGCGGGCAAAGTCCGGGCTGTCTTTCAGGGGCACAGCCACAAAAACGATCACAACGAGACCGGCGGAATTCACTACGTCACTCTTGTCGCGATGGTGGAGGGGTCCGGAGCGGAAAATAACGGCTACTCAACCCTCGAAGTGTTCGCCGATGGCTCTCTACGGATTGACGGACATCGGAATCAGGACGATTACGCGTGGACGTGATCAGGAGACTTGTCGAGCAAGGCGTGAAAAGGATAGCCTCATCTGATGAAGCACCGCATCCTGCCCTCACCCGACAGCAAACGTTACGGCATCGAACGACGTGATTTTCTCCGCTACCTCGCTGCAGTATCCGCCATTCCGCATATTCCGGAAATCGCTTCGGCGGAAACCGCTCTGAACCAATCGCCGAAATTCAGCAGCACCCCTTTCACCCTCGGCGTCGCTTCGGGAGATCCCGAACCGGACGGAGTCGTGATCTGGACCCGTCTCGCTCCTGCCCCACTGGAATCGGGAGGCGGAATGGTGCCCGAAGCCGTTGAGACCCGATGGGAAGTCGCCGAGGACGAAGCCTTTTCGAAAGTTGTGCAAAGCGGAACCGCGCCCGCTATGCCGCAACTCGGGCACTCCGTTCACGTCGAAGTCGAGGGACTGGAACCACATCGCTGGTATTTCTATCGCTTCCATGCCGGAGAGGAAAGCAGCCCGGTCGGACGCACCCGAACTGCCCCGCGCCGGGACGTTCTCGCGGAAAAGCTGCGCTTTGCTTTCACTTCCTGCCAGCACTACGAAACCGGCTACTACGACGGATACCGCCACATGTCCGAAGAGGATCTGGATCTCGTCGTTCATCTTGGTGACTACATCTACGAATACGAAACCGGAACGCGGGGACCGCGCAAACACATCGGAAAAGAATGCGAATCACTCGACGGGTATCGCATTCGCTACGCACAATACCGCTCCGACGAGCATCTCCAGACTGCGCACCGGCTTTTCCCCTGGCTCGTGACCTGGGACGATCACGAATTCGACAACAACTACGCTGATCTCGTTTCCGAGGAGGAAGGCATTTCTCCCGAGGCCTTTCTCGCGCGTCGCATGAACGCCTATCAGGCCTACTATGAATTCATGCCGCTGCGCCGTCGTTCTTTCCCGCAGGGACCGAACATGCAGCTCTATCGGAATTGCGGCTGGGGACGGCTCGCCAACTTTCATGTGCTCGACACCCGGCAATACCGCACCGACCAGCCCAACGGCGACCACCAGAAGCCGATGAACGAAAACACGCTCAACCCGAATGCTACGATTCTTGGAGCAAAGCAGGAAAACTGGCTTTCCGGTCAGCTTCTCCAGTCCGCCTCGACCTGGAACATCCTCGCGCAACAGGTCATGGTTGCTCCGCTCAACCGGGGGGAAGGAAAAGAAGACGCCCGCTACAGTATGGATCAGTGGCCCGGATACGAAGCGAGTCGCAGGAGACTCCTGCACTTCCTCAACGATAGAAGCATCCCCAACCCCATTGTGCTCACCGGCGACATTCACATCAACTGGGTCAACGATCTCCAGCTCGATTTTCAGGATCCGAAATCCCCTCTCGTCGGCACCGAGTTCGTTGGCTGCTCCCTGAGCTCCTCGGGTGATGGCGGAAACGTGATCCCCGAATACGACCGCGCCTACCGGCAGAATGACTTCGTGAAGTGGCACAATACGAACCGCGGCTACGTTTCCTGCGACGTGACGCCTCTCAGCTGGACAAGCCATTTCCGGGTGACCCCCTTTGTCTCCAAACCCGGCTCCCCGATCGAAACGAAAGCCTCCTTTCTGGTCGAAGAAGGGATTGCCGGAGCCGAAAGAATTGCCGGGTAAATTCCACGGCCCTTTCTCGCCAGGAAACCTTCGATACATCGTCAAGACGTGGGGGGGGCGAAGGCATGCCTGTCGCCGCGACCGTTTCCGCCCCGGTCTTTACTGGAGACGTAATCTTTCGTAAAGAAACGCAGCCGTCTTCATGAAGATCGAAATTTGCACACCGGTTCAAGGGGAGCTTCCCACCGGAAACATCGCTACTGCCGAACAGTGGGCGAAAATCCTGACTTCTCTCGGTCACCGGGTTCGGCTCTGTGAAAGCGGGAGCTATCAGGCCCGGCCCGATGACGATACCGATGTGCTGATCGCTCTCAATGGCGATCGCAGCAACGACGCGATTCAGCTTTTCCGGGAAAACAATTCTTCCGCAACAGTGATCGCGGCCATGACGGGAACCGATATCTATCCCGAACCCAACCGGCGGGTTCTCTCTTCGCTTGAAGTGGCGGACTTCATTGTCGTGTTGCAAACCAACGCCGTCGACCGAATCCCCGCTCCACTGCAGAAGAAAACGCGGGTCATCTTCCAGTCAGCCACACCGGTTG
>JAKSBG010000457.1 GCA_022361255.1 Verrucomicrobiales bacterium | reverse complement strand
TCGGAGTCGTATTCTTCCGTTTCGCTTTTGATGCCGAGAATCGGGTTCAGGAAGGCGGTCAATTCACGGTCGCTTTTTCCGAGCCTTGCGAGAGCGCCCTGGATTTTCTTTGCATCGTTTTCTCCGATCTCCCTCTGAATCACTGCGACACGGAACTGTTCCAGTCCGCGCGAGTTTTTGAAAAGCGGACTCAGAAAACTCGATAGCTCTTCGGCTGTGTGGCTTGGAGAAATCAATCCGCATGCGACATTTGCGGCCGTTTCCACATCAGCTGCCACGAGGGCGTCCATCGCGTCGATTCGTTTCCCGGTACGCACCAATGACTCCAGAGCCGGCG
This sequence comes from Verrucomicrobiales bacterium, assembly GCA_022361255.1. GTDB lineage: Bacteria > Verrucomicrobiota > Verrucomicrobiia > Verrucomicrobiales > DEV007 > Arctic95D-9. Next base: position 7,982 of record JAKSBG010000457.1, on the reverse strand, counting down.
CAGCAGCTTTTCCGCGCAGAAGGGCGAAAGCCTTGATCGAGGAGGTGCGAAGTTCAGCGGGTGTTGATTCAGCGAGCGCGGCTTGTTCGATTTCTTCAGCAAGTGTTTTGGCTCCCCAGTAACCCGCGAGTGACGTTGCCGCTGTTCGAATTTCGGGATCTTTGTTTTCGAGGAGCTGAGCCAGTCGCGCTGCAAAATCACCGGAAGGCCTGAGTCTCCGGGCATTCCAATCTTCCGCGAGTATTTGCAAAAGCCGGGCATCAGAATGTTCGAACCGGAGGACTTTCTCCAGATCTTTCGCATTGCCGAATCTTGCGAGAACGGTGAGAAAACGAACCGTTGTTTCGGCATCTGATTTTTCCTTTGCGAGGAATTGCCTCGCGAACCGTGCCGAATTTTCTGTCGCATGCGCCTCAAGGACAAATGCGAGATGATCCGGCTCCGGGAAGGTAAGATCGCCGCTTTCCAACGCGGGGAGCCATACCGGTTCGAGCGCATGAACCGTTTGGTGGAGGGCGTAGTCGATGTCTTTGTCGACATCCGAGTCGAGTGCGAGCATCGCGAGTCGGAGAGAACTCTTCTCCGGGATGTTGGCGCAGGCGATGACGGCCTCGAGCCGCGGGCGCGGATGCTCATCTCTCAACAGTTTTTCGAGGCGGGATTCGGAATTCGGGATGGGCTCGAATGATCGGGCGATGATGCGTGCTACGGTGGCGCGCACGAAGGGGGAGTGTGAGGACTGCATCTGATCCAGTAGTTCCGGTGTGACCGCCCGGTGCGCTTCGAGGACGCCGTAGGCATCCATCCAGGAGTAGGGAGGAGACTCAGGGGAGAGCGAACCGATGTATTCCTTCGCGGCCGAAATGGTCGGTGCAGATTCGCTTTCAAACAACAACCTGCGTGCCTGGTGGCGGGTCCAGCGGTCGGAGGAATCGAGGTTTCTGATCAGATCTTCCGGCGACTTTGATTCGAACCGAGCCCCGGGCTGAAGAGGGCGATTTTTTGCGGTGAGGCGCCAGATGCGTCCGTGTTCGTAGTCGCGGTGCGGATGGCGGAGGGAGACCTGGTAGTGATTGATGACCGGATTAAACCAGTCGGCGATATAGATCGCACCGTCGGGTCCGAGACGAATGTCGACGGGGCGGAAACTCGGGTGATCAGCTGCGATCAACCGGGTCGGTTCAACCACCTCGAATCCGGAGCCGGATTCCCGCAATGGCAGCGCGTTGACCTGCCGCGCGAAGTATCCGGCAATGATCGCGTTCTGCTGAAGCCAGTCAGGCTGGTGCGCGTTTTCAACGATATCCACGCCCATGCTTTTGCCGGGTGTTTTTCCGATTTGCGAATGCTGCATCAGCTCTCGAAACCGCGTCGTGGGAATCAGACCGGGCGTTGCAAACCCGAGGTGCGGTCCATTGCTTTTGATAAACAGAGAACCGTTGCGGTCAATCGTAATGCCACAGGGGTTCTGGCTGGTCATCGAGGGGAACCCGAATGGATCCAGTCGAAGCGTGTTCGGATCGAAACGCCAGAATCCGGCCTTGTCTCCCCGGGCAACACCCCAGGGAGTCTCAACGTGAGAATAAGCGTGCAGGCCCTGACTGAAATACAGAAAGCCACCCGAATCGAAAGCGAAGTTGGAAATGTTCTGATGGGTGTCTCCCGTTCCGAAGCCTGACAGAATTACCTCCCGCTCGTCAGCGCGATCGTCGTTGTCGGTATCCCTCAGGTGGAGCAGGTCCGGTCCGTCAGCGAGATATACGCCACCGTGTCCCAGAGCAAATCCGGTAGGCATTTCGAGTCGGTCAGCGAAAACGGTTGCCGTGTTAGCCTTGTTGTCTCCGTCGGAATCTTCGAGGATGAAGAGTTTGTCGTTTGGGGCTTCTCCCGGTTGTAACTGAGCGTAACCGAGTGTGCAAAGCACCCAGAGGCGGCCCCTTTCGTCCCATTGCATCGCAACGGGGTTTGCGATGCCGAGTGATTCATCGGCGAAGAGGGAGACTTCAAACGCCGGATGAATCGTGAAAGAAGCGAGTTCTGCTTCGGGTGAGTTGTCGGCAGCTGGTGGTTTGTCAGGGCTTCGAACCTGCGCCAATGACAGCAGAGGAATTCCGAGGCTGGAAAGCAGAAGGAGAATCAGGACTCTCATTTCTCCACCTCCTTTGCGTAGCGGTGAATTTCGGATTCTGTTTTCAGAATCAGACCGGGAAGGGAATTCACCTCGTCGACAAACCAGCGTTTTTGCGTGTCAATGTGATCACGTGAGGCAGGCACATGCTGGCGGTCGCCGAATAGAAATGCCCAGTTGGTGGGATGGTAAAACTGCTGCCAGTAGCGATTCTTCAAATTGATGGCTTCGTGAAAGGGACTGGATGGATGAAGCGCTTTGTGAGGGAAATTCAGTTCGCTCGCAAAAATTTCCGCGAGTTTCCGGTGTCCGGAGTCGGTCAGGTGGATTCCGTTTGATGAGAATGCCGGATTCAGATCCTCCAGGAATTCTTCGAACAGGTTTACGAAAAGAAATTTTCTTTCCGCTGCGATCGTTTCGATTTCATTGACGTAGTCTGACAGAGTTTCATTGCGTGAAGTTGCGAGGCTGGCGGCTGGACCAACTTCGAAAAACGGTGTCGGAGCGACGAGAACAATCCGTTTGGTGACCCGGTTCTGAAATTCATCGAGCAAAGCACGATAGGCTATGCCGAATTTCTCTATCTCCGCGTCATGGTCGAGGGACTCCATTTTCCCAAACAGAAAAAAGGTAATCCCCGGTGTCGTCCGCTCCCGAATGTCAGGTGTGCTGCCCGGCTGGGGGTCGCCGGTTTTGGTGTAAAAAAAGCGGGGGCGCGCCTGGTGATAAACGGTGTCCCCCTGCCAGCCGAGATTCCGGATTTTCAAATGCAGATCCGGCCATGCTAGATAGATGGCTGTCTCCAGCTGAGCGGTTCGTTGCAGATCAAAAACGTTATTCCCGCCGAGAAAGGTGATGGTCTCCCCGGCTTCCGGTTGGAATCGACCCTCCTGAAATACAGGAGCCGGACGGGCCGTCGTTTCAAAACTGCGTACCAAGACGGGGAGCTCCGGTTCTGCGGATACAGCGGAGCCGATGGTGAGGAGTGTGAGGAATCCCATCCATTTCATTCCGAAGCATTCCCTTTTCTGAAGCATTTGGAAATAGCCTCGTCACGTTAGCCGGGATCCGGAAATCCAACAGGGTTGAGTCGCTGACCTAAGAGGGTTTGGTCTGTCACCCGACAGGGTTGCCTCCGAATCAGAGCGACTCGAGGACCACCCGGAAGCCGACGGTCCGGTGACGGAGGGTGGGCGGACCGAAACCTCTCGCGGCGGGTCGGGCGGCGGTGGATTCCTCCATCCAGCTGCCTCCGCGGAAAACGCGACTTTCCCCTCCGGTGCTGGCGACCGGATCTGTCACGCTGCCGGGTTCATACGGAGCGTAGACGTCCTGACACCATTCCCAAAGGTTTCCCTGCATATCGAACAGACCGAATGCATTGGCTTGCTTCGAACCGGATTCGGCCGCGCCGTTGTATGTCGCAATTTCGCCAATGTCCCAGGCTTCTCCGGAAAAGGATTTTTCGCTGCCGGCACGACAGGCGTATTCCCACTCGGCCTCGGTTGGAAGCCGGTAGCGGCTGTTCGCGGGGATGGTTCCGTTCTTTATCTCGAGGTCAGTAAGCCGCCGGCAGAACTCGGTCGCTTCGTCATGGGTCACATAGTAGACGGGAACACGAGGGCCCTGTCCCCAGGGACGGTCGCCCTTGAAGCCGGCTTCGTTGCGCAGCTCTTCGATATTTTTTCCCATGATGCTCTCCCACTGTGTCTGACCGGTTTCGGTGGAGGCCATGTGAAATTCCTGCACCGATACCTGCCGAACCGGTAGTTCGTCCGGTTCCCCGGTTCCCTCGAGATCGCCCATTCGGAAACTGCCTTGCGGTATCCGTTTCATTTCAATGCCGATCGAATTGGTGAAGGTGTCGGAAACCGCGCGGGGTGCCGGGTTCGTCATGGTGGGCTTGTCAGGGGGCGGGGGATTCGGGCTCGCGGCGGCGGGTTGATTGAATACGAATTTAATGCCCTTCAGTCCGAGTTTGTTGTATTCGGCGGGGAGCTGGATGTTGTAGCGGGGGTCCTCTTCATTTCGCTCGCGGGACATGGCGTTGACTTCCTCGCGGGTTTTGGCGAACACTTCCATGACGCTGAGGTTGGGTTGGGCGAGGTTTCCGGTCAGGATCTCGGTGAAGAGTCCGTCATTCGCGACTTGTCCGGCATCGGCGGAGTAACTCACCAGCATGCCGAGCGGGGCGGAAACACGGGCAAGTCCCCGTGTGCTGCCCAGTGATCTCGTTTTTCCCCCGCCCGTAGCGGCAGGGATCGGGTTGTTGCGGCAGGCGTCGAGAATGAGCAGCTTGAGGTCGGACGCGGTGAGCTCGATTTCATCCATGACGACATTGAGCGATAGCATTTTTCGCCGGAGGCGTCGCTTGGTAGCGTCGACGGATGTTTCAATATCAGTGGCAATGTCGGAATCGTTGAGAAGGAGAAAATTCTCGCCGTGATATTCGATACCGTGCCCGGCGAAGTAAAACATAGCGCATTGTGCACCCCGGGCTTTTTCCATGAACTCGTCGAGTCCGTCGAGCGCTTCGGGAAGGGACGGATCCTCCAGCAGGATGGTGTCGAAAGGAGAATGCATCTCCTCGAGGGTTTTGGCGATGATACGGGCATCGCGGAGGGCTCCGTCGAGGTCGGGGATTTCTTCGGAGCTGTAGTCGTCCACTCCGATGATCAGCGCGACGCGATCCGCTGCGGGAGCAGCCACGCAGAGAAATAACAACACCGAAATGCTGGTCAGTGATTTGAAGAAAGGCATCATGGCATCCATCGCATTTCGGTTAGTATGAAGTCTTTCATCTCATCCTGAGTCAATTCGAGTGGATTGCCCTGCCAACCGGGTGGCGGGTGAAAGAGCAGGGTGATTTTCTCGCTTTCGGGTGCCTCCACCATTACCGCGCCAACGTCTGTCTCGAGACCGTTGAATAGCCCGAACGGATACTGCGCCTGGAAGACGCGGGCAAAGGTGTCGCCTGTGGAGACTCCCGATTTGAGCTGAATGTTTGTCGATCTCGCTTCGAACGCGAGCGGATCCCCGGAATCGAATCGAATCACGGTTAATACCTCGGTATTTCCGAGATGGACGGAAAAGGCGGGATGTTGTCCTCCCGGATCAAAGAATTCTTTTTCCCTCACGCCGAGACCGGGGAGAGCCTTTTGCAGCCCCTCGAGACTGAACTCGGTTTGATGGTCGATTCCGAGTGCTCCGCTCTCTTCCATGACGACCTCGATGCTGCCTGCTCCTTCTTCCTCATCCCACGACTCGATGTGCAGGTCAGGGATTCCTTTGGCGGAGTAGTAGTCCGGTTCGTAAGCGGCGATGACGGTTTGGAGAAGGTCGGCGAATTCAGGAAAGGAACCGTCGCATGCGCGGCGCAGCCAGAAACGCAAACCGGTCAGGTAACAGCTCTTTTCGGTCCAGTCTTCTGAATACGCATCCATGAGACCTTCGGCGAGGTTGCCATCGAGAAGGTAGTAAAATTCCGGTAGCGACTGATCTTCGATTTTTTTGAGGTAAGCGACTTTTTGCCGGGTCATTTCGTCCGGGTTGGTATGCCAATACCGGAGCGAGGCCTGAAAGTGGTGCGCCATGGAGCGGAAGTTTGCTTCGTAGAGCGGGCGCGTCATGGAGACGAAATCCGGAGTGAGGACTTTGCGCGCGTTGCGGGTGACTTCGCGAATGGTTGCCGCATCGTAGTGTCCAAATTCGTGTCGTGAGTTCAGGATCAGTCCGCCCGGATAGTGGGGGCCGGAGGCATACAGAGAACGACGGGTGATGAGTTCAACGAGGTCGACATTGAAGAAGTGACCGAACCGGTTGTAGAGGTAGAGGATTCCGTCTTCGTGGAAGGTTTCCTCCTGAAGGTAGTCATCGAGCAAAGGCGGGGAGGAGAGCCAGGTGCCGGCTGACTTGGCGAGGGCAGCTTTGAGATCACTCCAGGTGGTGGGGACGGGTTCATAGTCGGGCAGGCTTCCCTCGATGAGGGCGAAGGTTCCGTCGCTCTCCTTTGCTTGAATCTCGAGAGCGACCTGCGCGTTTCTCCTCGGGCCTTCGAATTTAGATTCGATCGAATAGTCGACCTGGATGCGCCCCTCGGGAGTGAGCGAGTTGACCCCGATGAAGCCCATCGCCTCGGTAGCGTCGATGCTGTAGGGGTGATTCTTTTCCCGGAGCAGGTCCATCGCGATGCGGGAGAGCCCCTGTTCAAGATCTCCGACGAGCTTGATTTCCCGGTTGCTCGTGCGGTAAAGAGAGGCGAGTCCCGTTGCCCAGCGATAGTCGGTCCCGGCTGCAACGAGGGAGCTGTCGTCTGCCCACTTCGCCCAGAAATACATCCGGGAACCGGGTTCAAATTCCGCCTCAATTCTCCCAATGGAATCACCGGAGAAAAGCGAAACGAGTTGAACCGAAAAGGCGGGATTCCCGAGAGATTCCAGATATTTGTATTGATCAGTCTCCCATCGCTGCCAGTCGGGCTGGGGAACTCCGTCGATGGACCATGCGAATGCGAGCTCGGAATTCGGTGAGACAGTATTGAAAAGAATGCGGAAAGGCAGGCTGCTGAGATCGAGCGGAGCACCTTCCCGCTTTGTCAGGGCTTTGGCGATTGCCAGAATGCTGTCGATCTGCCGGTCTTTGTCTTCGTAGAGACTGGCGCCGTATTCAGAATCGAATTCGTCATTGATTTGGTGAGAAACGTTGGAGATGTCGAGGCTCTGACCTGCCTGACGAACGTCGGACCGGCTCATTTCCCGAATCGCACGGCCTCCGTCCATGTAGTAGCGATACTCATTCAGATTCACAGTGCTGTCCTGGCTGTTGTGCCACTCGGTTCGTTCGTAGACAAAAATAATCCGATGCTCGTGCAGCCAGTATTCCTGAACGCTGACGCTGTCCTGGATTCGGTGTTCGTTGCGAACTTTCGAGATGGCGCCGTCGCGAAGCCAGATGTCAATTTGGCCGATCTGGTAGTCGCTGTCCCCGTGCGTCGCATCGGCGCGGATTTGGGTCATCGAGTTCAGGCCGTTTTCGATTTCGTTGAAACGGTCGACAATGGAGGAGATCGTTTCATCGATTTGTGAGATACCCGAGTGAGGGAGCAGGCATGCAAACAGGAAGAAAAACAAAAGCGGGATTCTCGATAGAGGCATGATGGTGAGTGAGTGGCTCCGCACTTTGCGGGTGGTTCGATCAGCCGGATCAGCACCGGCTGTGCCAATTCTCGACGGATCTACAGAATAGGGCGTTTTTCGAGAAATGAGCAAGTGAAGTTCCGCGAGGATTCGGTGGAATTCCCTAAACCCCGGCGTTGACAAAGCCGCGTTTTTCCGTCGCTATTCTCCTTTCCCGTTTTCAAAGGGCAGGAAGACAGATACACAAGATGATTGCGGAAACGATTGCGACACAATTTGACGTGCCGGGCCGACTCGTGGCCCTCGAACCGATTGGTTCGGGTAATGTGAACGATACCTATCGTGTCGTTCTTCGGACCACGTTTTCGGAGGAGCAGTATATCCTGCAGCGCATCAATCAGGCGGTGTTTCAGGATCCGGCTGCGGTGATGTCGAACATGAAGGCGGTGACCGATCACGCGCACTGCCGGATCCGGGACGAAGCGGATGAAGCCGACAGAATCTGGCAGCTTCCGCGAGTGATTCCGGCAATGGACGGTAATGATTTTGTCGTCGATCAGGAGGGGGAATACTGGCGGGCGCTGTCGATGATCGCCAGCACGACGAGCTACGATAAAGTGGGTGCTCCCGAACATGCCCTTGAAGCGGGACGTGTTCTCGGTCATTTCCAGCGGATCATCTCGGATTTTCCCATCGAAGATCTCAAAGACACCCTCCCC
>JAKSBG010000455.1 GCA_022361255.1 Verrucomicrobiales bacterium | reverse complement strand
AGTTGGTTCGCGAGCTCCTCATCGATGGGGTGCACGCCGTCTCTTACATCGACGACAAAAAGAATCAGCTCGGCTGACTCGATCGCGATATCGGCCTCCGCGCGAACCTGATCAGCAAAGCCGTCATCGAGGATGGCCCCGATTCCGCCGGTGTCGGTGAGTTCGAAAGGAATTTTTGCTTTGTGGCATTCGGCTGCAATCCGGTCGCGGGTAACGCCGGGCTGATCGTGGACGATCGCAATGCGGCGCCCGGCAAGCCGGTTGAATATCGCGGATTTGCCGACATTGGGGCGACCAACGATCGCAATTTTAGGGAGACGTTTACGAGGCATCTTCGTCAGGTGTGGTGTGACCGGAAGCTTTCAACTGGCTGATTCCCTCAGCTACATACTGTGAACCGGAGAGAAGGGTGAATGCAGCCGCGGTCCAAATCAGAATATCAAGAATGAGCGGGCGCGCTTCGGTGCTCCAAAAGTCGACTAAAACCCAGCAGACGCAACTTAACTGTAGAAAGGTGCAAATTTTACTCGAAATCAGGGGGGCCATTTTCACCTTTCCTGCGGTGTAGTGGATGATGATCACTCCCGTGATGATGATGACGCCGCGGGCGATCACGAGAACGGCAAACCAGATCGGAAGTCCGGCGTGCCAGTGTGTGATCGAAAGTGTGATGATCCCTGATAGTAGCAGCAATTTGTCGGCAACCGGATCCAGAGCCCGTCCGAGTTTGGTGCTTTGGTTAAAATTCCGGGCGATGTAGCCGTCGATGGCGTCGCTTACGGACGCGAGGGCGAAAACGATCAGCGCACCGATACGAAAGTTTACGTTCTCGGCTCCGGACTCAACGCTCTTGCTGTAATATGCGGCAAAGAGAATGAAGACCGGAATGAGCAACAGTCGTGTCACGGTTATTTTATTTGCCAGAGTCATTCCTCTCTCAGACTATTCCACATTGGTGCTACATACAGCCTAATCATTCGACAATACGGGAATATTTTGGT